>NZ_JBUDSQ010000004.1:0-85530 GCF_054921335.1 Desulfoplanes sp.
TTCTTTTTATCAAAGAGCCCCTGCAGTGCAAACTGCAGGGGCTCTTTGGCGTTTACCGACCTGATTGATCCCGGTGACCAGGGGGCCACCTGAGACTGCGGGTGACGCGGGGGGACCGGGGGCAGATACGCGGGGATACTTCTTGGGGGCCGGGGATTGGATCCGTCGAGGCGTTGCTGGGTGGCCCCCCGTGCCAGGGGGGGGGGCCTGCAAGGATGCTCCTGCAAAAACTCGAAAAGCGGGGTTCAAGCCCAAAAACATATTCTGTAACAATATGAGTTTACTTTACCTTTCAACTTAAACAGTAACCCTGCCTGCAAAAATATATTTTTTGCAGGCACATCTGCAAGGGTTCCTTCCGGCTGTTATGATCCGGACTTTTCGCCGCTTGGAGGGGGTTGTTTGTCGGGATCGTTGCGTTCTCCTCGTTCCTGGGTGAGCTCGTAGTGTACCCCCCGGAGCAGGCTCAGGCACATGAGGAGCATGATTCCGGTAAACGGCAGCGCGGCAGCGATCGCCATCCTCTGGAGTCCCTTGAGGCCACCGGAAAAAAGTAGGATTGCCGCTGTTGTAGATACCGTCAGTCCCCAAACGATTTTTTTCTTCCCCGGTGGATTTTCTTGTCCTCCCGAGGTCATCATGGCCAGTACAAAGGTGGCGGAATCGGCCGAAGTGACAAAAAAGACAACCAAGAGGACCACCGTGAGGATGGTCAGTACACTGGACAGCGGAAAATAGGCGTAGAGCTTGAAGAGGCCGGTGGATACGTCCTGGGCCACTGTTGCGGCGATGTTTGCATCCTGGTGGAGTTCCAGGTGGAAGGCCGCTCCCCCAAACACGGAGAACCAGACAAAGGTCAGCAGGGTGGGAACAAGGAGTGATCCGGTCACGAACTCCCGAATGGTCCTTCCCCGGGAAATACTGGCAACGAACAGGCCGACAAAAGGTGACCAGGATATCCACCAGGCCCAGTAGAACAGCGTCCAGTTCTGGGTCCATTCAATCCCTCTGAAGGGATTGGTGGATAGACTCATGGTAAATAGGGACGAGGCATAATCGGCAAGGGTACTGATAAAGACGTTGATCGAAAAATTGGTCGGTCCGACCAGAAGCATGAATACGAGGATGAGAACGGCAAGCATGACGTTGGCCTTGCTCAACATCTGGATACCGCGGTCAAGGCCGGTCATGCTGGAGATCAGGAACAGGACCGTAACCACGGCGATGATCACCAGGGTACTCGTGAAGTTGGCCGTGAATGGGAGCACAGAGGCGAGTCCGCTGTTGATCTGCATGGCTCCGAGTCCCAGGGAGGTGACGATGCCGAAGACCGTAGCGAATACGGCCATCGTATCTATGCAATAGCCGGCGATCCCGTATATCCTGTTGCCGAGAAGGGGATAGAAGCAGCTTGAAATCAGGGGGGGCATCCCCCGTCTGAATGAGAAATAGGCGATGGACAGGCTCATGACGATGTAGATGGCCCAGGGATGGATACCCCAATGGAAAAAGCTGTAGCGCATGGCAAATTTGGCCGCATCCGCCGACCCCGCTTGTATGTACGGTGGCGGGTCCAAGTAATGGCTCAACGGTTCAGCTACCCCCCAGAAGATGAGTCCGATGCCCATTCCTGCGGCGAAAAGCATGCTGAACCACCCAAAATAGGAGAATCGCGGTTTCTCATGGTCATTGCCGAGCCGGATTTCACCGTATTTGCTCAAGGCAATAAATAGGCTGAACAGCAAAAAGAGGAAGGCGGACAGCAGGTACGTCCAGCCAAAATTTTTGATAATGGTCTTGTGCATGACAACGGTCCATTTATCGAGCAGGGCGGGAGAGCCAACGCCGACTAGGACGAGGACCATGACAATGAGCAGGGAGGCCGCAAAAACGATGTTTTTTCGGATACTCTTCATGAACGGTTCCTCTCGGGCTGGTTCGGGAGTGTGCAGATTGAGGGGATAATGAATACGCTACACGGTGATTTGTGCGGCAGGATCTCAGCGGTGGAGCCGACGATTTTGCTCATGGCGTCCGGCCGTTCTGATTTGCCGACCACGATCAGGTCGACATTCTTTGAGCGAGCGTGTTTGACAATTTTTGAGCGGACAAAACCGATTGTCCCGATGACCTCTACGTTGTCGTAGGCGTGGGCGCATTCTTGGGCCAGGCGTTGAAGATTCGTGCGGACGTGTTCCTCGCGCCTTTGTTCTGTCATGGGATCCGGCGCTCTTCTCCCCACGTGGAGTAGGTACAGGGTATGGGCCCTGAACTGTTCGTTGATCAAGTAGGGCATGGCTGCACCATCGGTGAATTTGAAATCCGTTGCATAGAGAACGCTCCCCAGTTCTTTCACGGGTCTTAGGAATTTGTGGTTGTGGATGAAAATGGGGAGATTGGTCATGCGCAGGATGTCCGAATCGATACTCCCGAGCAGGGCCTGTTTGAGCACTGCCTTGGGCATCCAGTACAGGGCCACATAGTCGACCCTTAGTTCCTCGGCCATGTCCATGAACGCCGATGCCGCATGCCCGGTGCGGATATGTGCGTGGGCGGAGAACCCCAAGCGTTCTATCTCCTCACGTATGGCTTCGAGCTGTATCTCCAGCTGTTCATGACGGCGGAAACTGGTCTTGGTCCTGACATGGATGAGGTGGATTTTTTTCGTCCCATAATGATGCAACAGGGAGACCATCTCGAGCAATTTCTTTATAGGCTCTTCGAGACTTATTTTGAGGGCGGCTTTTTGGAGCATGGCATGGAGGGGGGTATGGGTGGACGAAGACGGGTTGATTAGCTAGTATAATGTCGGAATTTTGATCTGAATAGGTACGCTATATCGTTACCATCCAGGTACGTTTTCCAAGGATCAGAACTGCAAGTTTAAGAAATTCAAGAAATTGTAGGTGGGTAGCGTGTAGAATTCTCATTTCCTACATCCCCCGACCTCTCATTTTTTTTGAACAGCACTCAGATTTGACGGTAAATTTTACTATGTTGGTGTGCCTGCAAAAAAAAAGATTTTTGCAGGCAGGGTCAAGGTTTAAGTTGAAGGGGTTGGGTAAAATCAGGTCGTTATAAAATATGGTTTTGGGCTTGGATCCCGATTTTTGACTTTTTGTAGGAGCATCTATGTTGTAATAGTAAAAATCCGACCAAAATAGTTACGATATATCAAGTAATTTTGTCAAAAGGGCATATGTCGGATCAAAATATGTCTGCATAGCGGCCCACGGGCAATCATAGATGCTCAATGGGAGCTGCGGACCGGGAGGGCGCTGGAACAGGCAAATGACGGACCTCGGCCTGGGCAGTGGCTCTGGATACCAGAGATGAACCGGGAGGCCAAGGAAATATCCTTGCCTTTACTCCTCGGTTTGCATACTTGATGCAGGCATAAACTGGGGAACCCCAGAAACGGTTCAGCAGGGTTGTTGGACCGTTTTTTATTGGACGAACGTGGTCCAGCCTCCCGCGTGCCCGACACGCGGGAGGCTGGAACGTCTCTCTGTACAGGGACAGAACCACGAGCAATCAAGGAAGATATGACATGGAACAGAACAAGAATATTCGTAATATCGCCATTATCGCTCATGTCGACCATGGCAAGACGACCCTGGTGGACAACATGTTCAAGCAAAGTGGCGTATTCCGCCAAGGGCAGACTGTCGACGAGCGGATCATGGACTCTATGGATCTGGAGCGGGAACGCGGGATCACCATTGCCGCCAAGAACTGCGCGGTCATGTACAACGGGGTAAAAATCAACATTATCGATACTCCCGGCCACGCGGATTTTGGTGGCGAGGTGGAGAGATCCCTGTCCATGGCCGAGGGGGCTATTTTGCTTGTGGATGCATCAGAGGGTCCGCTTCCCCAGACCCGGTTCGTCTTGAAAAAGGCATTGGAGGCCGGCCTGGCCATTATTGTGTGCGTGAACAAGATCGATCGCAAGGATGCCCGTCCGGACGAAGTCCTTGACGAGGTCTATGACCTGCTCATTGACCTGGATGCCTCGGAAGAGCAGTTGGATTTTCCCGTTTTATACACCATCGGCAAGCTCGGTGTGTCCAAAGAGGCACCTGGGGATGCAAACGGGGACCTGTCTCTTCTTTTCGATACCATCATGGAAAACGTCCCCTCCCCGAGATACGACGACAATGAGCCCTTCCAGATGCTCGTTTCGGACCTCGGTTATTCGGATTATTTGGGTCGATTGGCCGTGGGCAAGGTTTTTAACGGGGTGGTCCGGTCGAATGATTCCCTCGTTTGTCTGGCCGCGGGTGGGGAGAACCTCCCGCTCAAGGTATCCAAGCTCCAGGTGTATGAGGGTATGGGCTACCAGGAGGTCAAAGAGGTCGGGCCCGGCGATATTGTCGTCCTTTCTGGGATTGAGGATGTCAAGATCGGCGACACCATTTGCACGAAGGAACACCCCAAACCATTGCCACGGATCACCGTTGATGAACCCACCGTGTCCATGCGTTTTTTCATCAATACCTCCCCGTTTGCGGGCCGTGAGGGAAAGCTGGTCCAGTCGAGGGTCATCCGGGAACGGCTTTTCAAGGAGACCCTGCTCAACGTGGCCATAAAGGTCGAGGAGACCGAAGAGAAGGATGCGTTTGTGGTCAAGGGCAGGGGAGAATTCCAGATGGCCATCCTTATCGAAACCATGCGCCGGGAAGGATTTGAGCTAAATATCGGACGACCGGAGGTCATCTTCAAAGAAAATGACGGAAGACGCCAGGAACCCATGGAAAAGGTGTTCATAGACTGCGAGGAAACCTTTATGGGGGTGGTTACGGAGAAATTGTCCATCCGTAAGGGAAAAATGGTCAATCTTGTCAATAATGGCAAGGGCCGGGTCAGGATGGAGTTTTCCATTCCCTCAAGGGGGCTGATCGGATATAGGGACGAGTTTTTGACCGATACCAAGGGGACGGGGATCATGAACTCGCTCTATGCCGGATATGGGGACTATTGCGGGGAGATCCCCGGTCGGTTCAGCGGGGCGCTTGTTGCTGATAGACGGGGAGAGGCCGTGCCCTACGCCCTGTTCAATCTCGAGCCCCGCGGCTGTCTCTTCTGCGTTCCTGGGGAACCGGTCTATGAAGGGATGATTGTGGGCGAGAACAACCGGGACAACGATATCGACGTCAATCCCTGCAAAACCAAAAAATTGACCAACATGCGGGCCTCGGGCAAGGATGAGGCCGTTGTGCTCACCCCGGTTTTACCCATGACACTGGAAAAGGCCATACACTTTATCAAGGAAGACGAATTGGTCGAGGTAACCCCCCAGAACATCCGTTTGCGCAAGGTGGTGCTTTCGGCGAGGGACCGCCATAGTCTGGCCGGTTCGGTAAAGAAGAGAAAAGGAAAATAGAAGTCTCTACCTGGACATCCCGGTGCGTGCGTTCAGAACAGGCCATGAAAAAAAGGGGCGGGATTGGTTTCCCGCCCCTTGATGGGGGTGATACATGCGCCCCTATTTTGAGGCCGCGTCACAGAGGTACCCCTGCTCGGCTGGGGCTGATTTGCAGACCATGTTCCGGCCACTGGTCTTGGCCCGATAGAGGGCTTGGTCGGCAAGGTGGACAAGATAGTCGGCCGGTTTGAGCATGGACGGTTTGATGGACGAGATGCCGATACTCGTGGTGATTTGGAAATAGTGCTCCTGGAATTTGAACCGGTGTGCGGCGATTTTTTTCCGGATGCGTTCGGCGAGAAGCCAGGCCTGTTCCTCGGTGGTCTGGGGAAGAATGATGACGAACTCTTCTCCGCCGTACCGGGCGGGGATGTCACATTCCCGTATGGTCGTCCGCAGGATATCGGATACTTCACGCAAAACCATGTCCCCGGCAAGATGGCCATAGTCGTCATTGATACGCTTGAAATAATCCAGATCGAGCATGAGCAGCCCCAGTTCATTTTGGTAGCGCTGGTGCCGTTTGAGCTCCTTGACGATCTTCTTTTCAAAGTTTTGGCGATTGAATATACGGGTCAATCCATCGTGGTCGGCCTGGTTTTGCATGTGTCGGTAGAGGAGGGCGTTGCGCAATGCCAGCGCGAGGTGGTTGCCCACTGCGTGTAAAACAGCGACTTTGTCCCTTCCAAGAAGGCCGGCCTGGTTGGATATGACGAACAAAACCCCAAAGGTCTTCCCGTCCCATATCAGGGGGAGTTGGATCAATGTCGATGGTTCGGGGCAGTCGATCCGTTTGAACAGGGTCGGGTCCTTTTCCAGCAGGTCTACCTGGTAGGTCTTCACTGCGTAACGGGAATGGCGTTCCGCCTGGTCGAGAAGATAGCCGATCCATTCATCCCGGACGCGTTCTCCAATATTGGGGGGAACGAAGATTTCCGCAGACATGAATGCGGGGGCGTCATTGTTCCAGAAAATTCCCATGACGGATTCCACTTCAAGGAGGATGTTCAGGTCCCTGCCCGCTTGGTTGATGATCTCTCCCGGGTCGAGGCTTTTGCTTGCCTTGGTCAAAATTTTGTTTAAGAAATCAAGTTGTTCGTTTTTTCTGGACAAGAGTTCACGTTCAAGCATGATTTCGTTGGTCATGTTGTATATGTCGTCGTATACCGTGGTGATCTCTCGGGCCTTGGCCAGACAGCTTTCAATCTTTGTCCCGGTCAGGGGCAGGCTGATGGTGTCCAGAAAATGCTGGGCGATGATGTCCTCTATCCCGTAATTTTTAGCGGGTTCCGAACCATTGAGTAGGAGAACCAGATTGTTTGGCTCGGATTCGGATATCTCCTTGCGCTGCTGCCGGGCGAGAGAGGCCCATTGGGTCAAGGACATGATGGTAAGACATGGTGATGGGTCTGCCTGTACCGGGTCTGTCAATCCATTGACTGTTTGTTGTTGGATCTGGACCCCTGGAATGTTTAGGTCGAGCATGGCTTGGAATTCGTCATCTCCCAGTCCGATCGTCCAGATGATTACCTTGGGATTCGTGCGTGGGTGGGGTATTCGCGGCTGTGGCATATGCATGTTCGGACCCTTGCGGTTAGTGTGCTGACGGAAAAAAATGACGTTGGATCTTTTAATGCAATCAAAAGGCCAATTGTGAGACAACGCCGGATCTGGGGAACGCTCGACCCGTTTTTGGAAGGCGGGGAACGTATGGGTAGGAAGATGGCCAACGCCGGATTTTTGCGGGCTCTGGCCCGGTCCGGCTTTTTCGACGGCTACCATTTTTTTTTCCCAGATCATGCAACCTCCCGGAAAACAAAAGAATCCATTGTGGATCTGATGCCGGATCCCGGGGCTGACGTTCGTTTTTACCTGCGAAGGGAGCTCCCCTGTCAGTTATGCGCCCACGACTATCACTGCTTCCATCTTTCGGACTGTATCAATTGGCCCGCGTATCTTGCAGCATTGAGGAACAAACATTCCCGGCATATTTTTCCCATCACCAGTATCACCCATTCTCTCAGCCCGACACGCTATGTTCGTGATCTGGGGGGGCAATTATGGAAAGGAACCACGGTCAGGGACTGCATCGTCACCTCTTCTCGGGGGGGGAAGGACGTCGTCGGGAATCTTTTTGCCCAGGCCCGTGCATGCTCTGGACAAGGAGTCGTTGACTCTATCCAACCGGATTGCCGCATCATTCCTCTGGGGATAGATGTGGACAGATTCACTCCATTTACCGGACCGGAGAAGCGGCGGACAAGACGGGAAAAAAATATTCAGGACGGGGAGGTGGTCATCCTTGTCTTTGGTCGCATCAGCCCGCACTCCAAAATGGACATACTTCCCCTCTTACGGGCCCTGCAGCGGATTTTTCACCAGGGGACCGACCGGGCGGCGGTACGCTTGATCATTGCTGGGTGGGTCGGGCCAAAAGACGATTTTCCTGGAACCCTGAAAGCACTTGCCCGGAATATGAACCTGCGGCTGGACCTTATCCCCTCGCCGGACGAAAACGAGAAAAGGCGTTTGTTCGGGGTGGCCGACATCTTCGTGTCCCTGGCCGACAACCCCCAGGAAACGTTTGGACTCTGCCTGTTGGAGGCGGGATGCATGGGACTGCCGGTGGTCGTTTCCGATTTTGACGGATATCGGGATATCGTCCTTGAGAACCAGACCGGGCTGCTCGTTCCCACATTGGGTAGCGAGAGAACAGGGTTTGTCGACGAAATGGCTCCCCTGGTCAGCGACTACCACTACCATCTGTGGTTGGCCCAGGGTACGGTTGTTTCGGTCCCCTGTCTGGCCGAGAGGCTCCTTCGGCTCGTCCAGGACGCTCCGTTCCGGCAACGCATGGGGCGTACTGCCCATGACCGGATCGTGTCCCGGTTCTCCTGGGACCGGATTGTGCAAAAATATGTCACGCTTTGGGATGAATTGTGGGACCGTCCCGTCGCACGCAACGGTCTTGCGACCGCACACCCCCAGGCCCTTTCCTATGGCAGGGTGTTCGGCTCGTATTGCACGGAACACGTATCGGCCTCTATGGAGCTTGTCTGGACACGCTGTGGAAAAAACATCTATCATGAACGGGAATTCCCTCTTGTCTATGCCGGATTGGAGCAGTGGGTGACACCGGAGAGAATAAGATATCTTCTGTTCCTCGCCCGAAAGCCCGTCCCGTGCGCAAGTCTTGTGCAAAGGATGGCCGACCAATATCCCCATCTGGGGAAAGACCTTGTTTTGTTTGTCGTCATGTGGTCACTCAAGCACGATCTCATCCAGATTGTGGACTGTGGTTCCCCATACAGCCATGTGACGCCGGGTTGAAGAGGAGGTCAGGTGTTTGAAGGAGACCGACATATCATCCTCCACTCCCTTTTGGGGTGCCAGGGTGGGGCGGCAAGGATCAGTCATCTGCTCTGCGGAGAATTTTTCCACCTGGGTATTCCTGCCCGGATGACATGCGAAATCCGTGACCGCAGGGATCCCCCCACTCCGGTGATCCCTCCCCAAAGGGTCGGACAAAGGGTCGGTCCCAGCGGTCTGCTGCATGTCCATGCAACGGACTCATGGACCCAATTGCTGGGGGGATTGCAGCGCCATGGTGTCAGACCGGTCATTACCCTGCATGATGCCAAACTGTTGACAGGGGGATGTGCATCAGCAATGGGCTGCCCTGGGTGGCGGCAGGGATGTCGAATAGCCTGTCCCCAAGGGATTGATGGTGTCGGAGATCGGGCCCAACGGATCCGTGCTCTGGTCCGCGCGGTCGATCCGGTGCTCACGGCCCCGTCGCGGTGGATGGCCAGGATGGCCAGGGACGTCTATCCCGCCCAGAAGATCCATGTGGTCCCCAATGGGGTTCCCTGGGGACCCAGCTCTCTGGGTGCGCATTCGGCAAGGGGACCCATGAGCGGGCCAACCCTGCTTTTCGTTGCCCATGGGGGGGAGCATGCTTTACTCAAGGGCGGTGACGAGTGGCGGTTTATCTGGAAGCGGGTCAAAGCGGCCGTGCCCGAATGTAAGGCCATTTTCGTTGGAGGCGATGTTTCCAGGATAGCCCATGACCTGACCATCCTGCCTTATGCCCCCCATGAACTTCTTTGTTCGATAATGGCCCGTTCTACCCTGCTGGTCTATCCGACACGGGCCGACAACCATCCCCTGATTATCCTTGAGGCCATGGCCCAGGGGCTTGCTTGCGTGAGTTATAACGAAGGCGGCATCGACGAACAGATACGTGATGGTGAGACCGGGATCCTCGTGGAACGCGGCAATAACGATGGGTTTGTCGAGAGCATTGTCGGACTGCTGCGCCGTCCCATGGGCTGCAAACGGATGGGAGAACAGGCCCGTCGGGTGGGGGCGAAAAAATTTTGCGTGGAGACTATGGCCCGAGGATTCCTGCGGGTATACGAACGGATGGGGTGACCACGGGGGGCTCAATCGTGGTGGTAGGGGAGGTTCTTGAGGATCGATCCTGCCCGGTAGATTTGTTCGAGGAGCATGACCCTGGCCAGTTCATGGGGAAAGGTCATGGGACCGAAACCAAGACGCAGGTCGGCGCGTTCGAGGACCTGCCCGGAAAGTCCGTAAGGCCCGCCAATGACAAAGCAGGGACTCTTGGCCGGATTTTCGAACCATTTTTGCAGATGGCTGGAGAAAATGGTCGAGGTCATGGTCTGGCCATGCTCGTCAAGGCAGACGACGAGATCCTTGGGGGTTATTTTTTTGAGGATGGCCCGGGCTTCACGCTCCTTTTTTTCCCCCCTGTCCCGGCCGGTCCCGTCCTTGATGGTCACTTCCTGGCATTTGTACCACCGCTTGATCCTTGAGTCGTAATGGGTGGCCGCTTGGCACCAATAGGGCGTTTTGATCTTGCCGACAAAAATGTATTTTATCCGGAGCATGGGATTTGCTAGGAGAATCCTGGATGGTTGTCAAAGCGATAGGGATGGAGTAAATTTTTATTATGTTACGATTTTCGTATCTTTTTCGCCGCAAGGGAAGGGGACAGGCCAAGGGGGGGAGGGGCACCGCTGTGCGGTGCCTATTGCTCGTGGTGTGCATGTTCGTGGTTCTTGGCGGGGCCACCGGTTGGGCCCAAACCCTTGTCTTGGAAAATATGGTCGTCGACAACACCAATGGAACGATGACTCTCCACTACGGTGTCCATTTCAGAGATGTCCAGAAGGTCCGGGCGGCCCTGGATGAGGGGCTCAGGCTCCGCTTCACGAGCCAGGCCTCCCTCTTCCGGAAACGGTCTCTCTGGCTGGATGAATTCTTGGCGCAGAGTGATTTTTCTTGTGACCTTCGTCTGGATCCCCTGACCCAAGAGGGGGTTTTGCGTATAGGAGAGAAGGAAACCCGTTTTCCCGTCTCCGAATTTTCAGGCATCCTCCATGGTGAGCTCGATCATTTGGTGGCACCGCTTGGACCATGGAGTGCGGTCGAAAAAGACAACGACTACGTTATCCGTCTTCAGTTGACCCTGCAACGGGTTGGGATCCCCGCGTGGATACGTGTGCCACTGTTTTTTTGGTCGTGGGATCTGGTGCCCGAGAAGCATTTCGAAATGGAGTTTGCGTACTGAAGCGGTATTTTTTCCCCTTCATCCTACAACGAAAGACCATAAACCGCTGAGAGTGGATCCGTCCAGGAATGACTCTTTTTCGGGCCAGGCGGGCCAGAAACCCCTTCTCTCTTTTTTTTATGTCCCACTCCGAACATCCGATCCGTCTGCATCCCAATGTCGTGCATGAACGTAAAAAGCGTCAGCGTGAGCTCTGGCTGGCCCTTTTCGGGGTCATATTGATCGGCGTTTTGAGCTGGGTAGAGCTCAAGTTTTTTGGGGTCAATTCCTATCTCTTTCTGGGACTCTTCAATCTCAATCTCATCCTCTTGCTCCTGGTCCTGTTCCTGGTCGTGCGTAATGTGGTCAAGTTGGCCCTGGAGCGCAGGCGCAAGGTGCTGGGGGCCAAGCTCAGGACCCGGCTGGTGGTCATTTTTTTCTCCTTGTCCATCATCCCCACTCTGCTCATGTTTTTTCTGTCCATCAAGTTCGTGCAAACCTCTGTGGATTATTGGTTCAAGGCGCAGGTAGAGGGATCCATGGAACAGGCATTGACGGTTGGGCAGGCGGTGTACAATTCGGTCAAGGGAAGACTGGAAGGAAAGGGCGGGTCGATTATCGAGACCATCCGAACGAGTGAGTTCGTATGGGGGGGCAAAGGCATGGACCGGTTTTTGGTCTCCCGGCGTGCTGACCTGGATTTGTCCCTTATCGGTGTGCTGACCCCCGATCGGAAGGAACAGAATTGGCACGATAGTCCGGAATGGGAGAGCTCATGGCCGGAGATCAAGGAGGGGATCGCCTGGAATGAACTGGAAAAGGACCACCGTTTCTGGTCCGCGGTGTGGCCGGGAAAAAAGGCCGATCTCGTTGTAGGGATTGTTCCCGTGGACCGGGCGGAGACGGGGTATCTGGTGCTCGGGGCGACGCTTCCCCAGGGGCTGCTGTTCAAACTTGATCAGATCGTCAAGGGGGTCAATGAGTACAAACAGTTGCGGACCCTTAAATATCCTTTGAAGGTTGCCCTGTATTTTATTTTGGGGATCATGACCCTGATGATCATTCTAGGGGCCACGTGGTTCGGATTCCGTTTGGCCAAGGAGATTTCTTCACCCATCCAGGCCCTGGCCATCGGGACGAAACGTATCGCCCGGGGGGATCTCGGTGTGCGCATCGATGATGAATCCGGTGACGAGCTGGGGCTTCTTGTCCAGTCCTTCAACAAGATGGCCATGGATCTGGAAAACAGCCAGATCGGTTTGGAGCGGGCCAAAGACAGGCTGGAACGCCAGAACGCCGAGCTGGAGTCCAAAAGCCAATACATGGAGGCCGTGCTGGACAATATCACCGCAGGGGTCATCTCGCTGGATGGTCAGGGGCGGATCAACACCTTCAACAATGCTGCCGAGACCATTCTCGGGATCAATGCCGCATCGGTCATGGGCAGCTCACCGGTGACACTCCTGCAGGGGGATTTTGCCTCCATGGTCCAGGAGGTGTTGACCCAACTGCGCGAACTCCCCTCTTCCCAGTGGCAGCGCCAGATCGACCTCAAGGTAGGCGACTCGGATGTGCGTCTTTTGGTCAATGCCGTCGTCCTGCACCAGGATTCCCGCACGGATTCTGGGATCGTGGCCGTTTTCGAGGACATCACGGAGCTTGAGAAAATCCAGCGCATGGAGGCGTGGAAAGAGGTGGCCCGGCGCATTGCCCATGAGATCAAGAACCCCCTGACCCCCATCAAGCTCTCCGCCCAGCGCATCGAAAGCAAATTTGCCCCGCGGATCAGCGACCCGGTCCTGACCCAATGCACGCAGCTGATCATCCGTCAGGTTGAGCATTTGCAGGGAATGGTCAAGGATTTTTCCTCCTTTGCCAAGCTTCCCGAACTCAACCCCACCCATGGCGATATCATGGAGGTGCTCGCAGAGACCGTGGCCGTTTTCGAACAAAGCCACGGACATATATCCTGGTTTCTCGAATCTTCTTCCGAGCTCCCCCAATTCAGGTTCGATCGGGAGGCTATCAAGCGGGTGGTCATGAACATACTCCTGAATGCGGCTGAGGTCCTGGGAACATCCCGATCAGGGGTGGTCAGACTGGTTGTCACGTATGTAGAGGCGCTCCACAGGGTACGCATCGAAATCTCTGACAATGGCCCCGGTCTTGCTCCTGAAGAGCGGTCCAGGATTTTCGAACCCTATTTTTCCGCAAAGCGTGGAGGGACCGGTCTTGGATTGACCATCGTCAAGTCGGTCGTCGACGACCACCACGGGTATATCCGCGTTCATCCGAACAGCCCCAGAGGAACCACGTTTGTCATTGAACTGCCTGCCGGCAAGGAACAGGCACGATGGAGTCGGCCTTCATGAGTACAACCGTTCTAATTATCGATGATGAAAAGGATATCCGGTTTTCCCTCCGCGGCATCCTGGAGGACGAAGGATACGGTGTCCTGGATGCCGAAGATGGAGAGTCAGGATTGGAGGTCTTTGTTCAGGCCGAGCCGGACTTGGTTTTTTTGGATATTTGGTTGCCTGGTCAAGATGGTCTGGCGGTGCTCGATGGCATCCAGGCCCGGGGAACGGATGTCCCCGTGGTCATGATTTCTGGGCATGGAACCATTGAAACGGCCGTGGGGGCGATCAAGAAGGGGGCCTTTGACTTCATAGAAAAACCCCTCTCCCTGGAAAAGGTTGTGGTCACCGCCCAAAAGGCCCTGGAATTCAGGAGCCTCAAGGAGGAGAACAAGGATCTGCGTTCCCGTATAAAGGATCGCCATGTCCGGGAGATTACCGGAAACTCCGAACCCGTGGTTGCTCTTAGAGAAATGATCGCCCAGGTCGCCCCTACTGATGCCTGGGTATTGATTACCGGGGAGAACGGTACCGGTAAGGAGATTGTGGCCCGGTCCATACACGCCAAAAGCCGTCGGTCGGCCAAGTCCCTCATCGCGGTCAATTGCGCGGCCATTCCGGAAGAGCTTATCGAGTCGGAGTTGTTCGGACATGAAAAGGGGGCTTTCACGGGGGCGGACAGGTCCAAAAAGGGCAAATTCGAACTGGCGAACAACGGTACCCTTTTTCTGGACGAGATCGGGGACATGAGTCTGAAGACCCAGGCCAAGATATTGCGGATTCTTCAGGAGCAATGTTTCGAAAGGGTGGGCGGGAGCAAAACCATCAGGGTGGATGTCCGGGTGGTCGCCGCCACGAACAAGGACCTTTCGGCCGAGATCCGGGAGGGCAGATTCCGGGAGGACCTGTATTATCGATTGCGTGTGTTCCCCTTGGAGGTTCCTCCGCTGCGGGCACGCAAAGGGGATATCGTGTCGATCCTCGGGGAGTTCATGGACTCCATGGTCGAAGAACACGGGTTTAGGCCGATGCGCTTCTCCGATGATGCGTTGGCGGCCCTGCAAGGATACCGTTGGCCCGGAAATGTGCGGGAGTTGAAAAATTTCGTGGAGCGGATTTTCATCCTGTATCAGGGCCAGGTCGTCACCGCGGCCATGTTGCCAGCAGAGTACCGCAAGGATTGGTCCCGTCCCTCTCCTCCACCGGGCGATGATAAACGTGGGTTTGCCTCCATGCCCTCTGATTTCAAGGCCGCCCGGAATGAATTCGAAGTCCAGTATCTGAAGCAAAAACTCACCGAATGCAGCGGGAACATTACCAAGCTGGCCGAAACCATCGGGCTGGAGCGCAGTTATCTCTACCGTAAGCTCAAGGCCTACAATATCAGTCCGTAACGGATCCCTTGTTCAAAAAAACTGCTCCTGTGCGTACGCATGGGCCGGTATATGGCTCAGGCCGTGCACGACCAGCCATTATTCCTCCACTCGCACATCATCAGCCTGATCCCCAGTCCGTAATCCGCGGTCAGCGAGTGGAGAAGATTCCTTGTCCAGATGACTGTGCCAAGATAAAGGACTCCTTTTTGCAGAAAGGGATGCCCCTGTTCCAGGTCTCCTGAAATCCGGACGATGAGCGTATCCGATGGGTGGATGGGATACCCTGACTCGATATACAATCCGCCCTCGCTGAAATTGTACACGGTCCCTGGAAAGTTCCTGTTCCCGGGATGTTCGGTAATGGAGACAGGAACAAGACAGGCATTGCGCAGGTGTAAGCGGGGTAACTCATGCATGGCAAGATCCTTGGGCGTATGCGCAGTGTTCCGCGGATGTTTTGCTACCCTGACGGTAACGGGAATACTCCTCGGCCTTGAGCCTTTTGAACCGGGCATCGGGGATCAGGGGGCCCCGGCAGTGCATATTCCGGAAGAAAACGGAATAGATCAGTCCCAGTCCCAGTACGCAGAAGATGAAGATTGTAGTGTACATACCGGACTCCTTGAAAAATGGATGATTCGTTGGGGTAGCCAGGGTCTAGGAAAAAACGTGCCGGAAAAGGCAAATCCAATTATTCAAAAGGCTGAAAGGCCAGGGGCGGATGCTTGTCTACACTTGTCAGACACTTCCCCCAAAAAAAAGCCGTTCTGCTCTGAGCAAAACGGCTTTGTAGGTGTTGTGGCCGGATATAAGCTATCCCCCGTTCCGGTTATTTGGGGGCTGGTGGGGTTATTTGGTTTCCCCCGGAAGCGTGGGCTCGGGTCTCCATCTTGGCTCCACGATGATTTCCGCGGGAGCTGTTTGGGTGGTCACTGCGGCGGGTCTTGGGGGGGCAATGGCCCTGCCCGTGACTTCGAGAAGAAAGACGATGTCCCCCTTTTCCACCTCCTTGCTCGATTCCTCGATCTCCGCCAGACACAGAGTGCCACCGGGTGCTGGCGTATCTCCAACCGGGGGTTCATCAAGGGACTGGATGATCCTCCCCCACCCGATGATTTTTAGAAAAGCGAGATCCTCGCTCTGGATCCGCTCTGCAATGACAAAGAAGGCCGGGGAAAACACACGGGACGATGAGAAAAAACGCAGGGTTGTCCGGTCTTTCATGCTTGCGATATCACGGTTGTCTTCCAGGCGGATGATTTGACCGGCCCGGGATTTTTCGGGAATAAAAACCGATTTGAAGATCGCCTCTTGACGATAGTCCCTTGTCTGGGGGTCGAAAGTTCGCTCCACCCTTCCCAGGCCCGTAAACAGCCGTTCGGGCTGCAGGGAGACCGAAGGGGTGTCAATGGCACGCACCAGGGGGGCGTGACGGACATAATCGGTCCCAATGAGGGCCATGCCCTTCTGGGTGGCCTCATCCCAGAAAAGTTGCTCGATATTTTCATGGGCGGCAATCCGGGGGCCGGTCAGGGTGACAGTAACTTTGGCTGATTTAGAGATGGGTTCCGGATTGCCGGATGTCGTGAAATGGGTCACGCTCACCGGTTTGGGAGTGCACGCTCCAAGAAGGGCAAGAAAAAGAGCAGGGATGAAAAAACGTCGCATGGAAACCTCGCTGGGTTACGGTAGATACGATGGGGTCGCTCACCAAGAGGAGGGAACAATTAAGAGTTGAGGAAATGCGCGGGACACAGTAGGCAGTGGCAGGCTTCTTGTTGTCCACCGATGCCGGAACGGAACGATGTTTCCACTCCGACCGGTCTGCTGGATAAACGGCTCCATATGCTATGGCCCAGCATCCGGGATGTATTCATCTTTCTTGCACGAGCTCTATCGGACCCGTCAAGGTCCATATGGTCCGCTCCGTTTCCAGCTTTTTTTCCGAACTTTTTTCAAGGTCTCCCTATGCCCTTACTCTCTCTTGAAACAACCGTCTATACCATGGAGCAGCTCGCAGTGGTCCCTTCTGTCCAGGTAGCCATGGCTGGACGGTCCAATGTGGGGAAATCCTCCCTGATAAACTGTTTGGCTGGTCGAAAAAAACTGGCCAAGATCAGTTCCTCCCCCGGCAAGACCAGAAGTCTGAATTTTTACCGCGTCGATCCCGGTGGATTTTATCTCGTCGATCTTCCCGGATATGGGTACGCCCGGTGTTCCAAAAATGAAAGGGAGAAATGGCGTCAACTCATCCAGGCCTACATGGAGAAGAACCCGTATCTCAAGGCGGTTGTGTCACTGTTTGATTGCCGGCTGAGCCCTCAGGTTCTGGATATCGAATTGGCAAGATATGTTTCGAGCATGGGGGTCCAGCTGATACCGGTTTTGACCAAGGCAGACAAATGCAAACAGCGGGATAGGGCCAAGATACAGAAAAAATGGCAGAGTTTGCTCGATCTTGCCCACCCGCCCTTGTGCGTCTCGAGCAAAACCGGAATGAACAGGGACCGTCTGTGGAGCCTGTTGGGGGCGGCCGCCGGGGTCAATTTTGATAGCGAAAAGAAAGTGTAGAAGGGGGGGCAATGGCCCATCCATGAGCATGGGATCGGCCCGGGAATTCTTGGTCCCGGGAACGGCCGCCGGCCCCAAATCCATCTCTAAGCGGAGAGCAAGGGGTCCTTACTGGATTAGGCTGGCGACCATGAAAAGTTTTTTTGCTTCTTACATTCTGTAATTATTGGTTAAAAAAAGATCATTCCCAAAAACCTTCTCCCAAGTTTTCTTGACTCATTTTTCCTTTCGCGTATAGATTTCCCAGTTTTTGACCAAACATTTTTACGGTTCCATTATCTGTTTCAAGGAGGAATATATATGCCCGTACATGTCGTTGATCATCCACTTGTCAGGCACAAGCTCGGGATCATCCGCAGGGACGATGTGACCACGAAGAACTTCCGGGCCCTGGCCTCGGAAATTGCCAGACTTCTTACCTACGAGGCCACCAAGGATCTCGAGATGGAAAAGAAGACCATCAAGGGGTGGGCCGGACCTGTGGAGGTGGAGGCCATAAGGGGAAAAAAGATAACCGTTGTTCCCATTTTGCGTGCCGGATTGGGCATGCAGGACGGTGTCCTGGATCTGATTCCGGGGGCCAAGGTGAGTGTGGTCGGGTTCTATCGCAATGAAGAGACACTGCAGCCGGTGGAATACTATGTCAAACTGGCCAAGGATATCAAACACCGTATCGCCCTGATCCTCGACCCCATGCTCGCGACCGGAGGAACCCTCCTGGCAACCATCGATCTGCTCAAGAAGGCGGGATGCAAGAATATCAAGGGCGTTTTTCTCGTGGCGGCCCCGGAAGGGCTCAAGAACCTCGAAGAGGCCCACCCGGATGTCGAGGTCTATGTGGCCGCGGTCGATGACCATTTGAATGAAAAAGGATACATCATTCCCGGTCTCGGCGATGCCGGAGACAAAATTTTTGGAACGAAATAGGCCTGTTGGCCTATTTTTTTTTGGCTGTTGCAATCCTCTCGCAGAGCTGTTGAAAAATGGAGACTGTCAAACCAGATCATTCTGACAGTGCTCAGGCGTCATGCTGGATTTGACCCGGGATCTTTTGCGATACGGTTCATTCCGATGCCGGGATGAGGTCATGACAGTGCGTCCGGATCGCTGACACGCTTGACGGAGTTTGTGGTAAAGGCCCCAATAACCGAAGCGCGGTACGATTGGTGACATGTTTTTCCTGTAACTTACCTGTAGATCCCACCAGAACGGGATAGAAATGGAGGTAATGATGGCTGAGAAGATTTCGACCGAATATGATTTTCGGGTCAAGGACTGTCTGCTGGGCGGACAGATGCTTTTTGTGGCTTTTGGAGCCCTGGTACTGGTCCCTTTGCTCACGGGACTCGATCCCAACGTAGCCCTGTGCACTGCAGGGGCGGGAACACTTGTTTTTCAGCTGGTCACCAAACATAGTGTGCCCATTTTTTTGGCCTCCTCGTTTGCCTTTATCGCCCCGATCATCTACGGTGTGCAAACATGGGGGATTCCTGCGACAATGTGCGGTCTCGCTGCTGCCGGGATTTTTTATGTCGTGCTCAGTATGTTCATCGCCTGGCGGGGAACAGGGGCCATAGAACGCCTGTTGCCCCCGGTCGTTACCGGGCCGGTGATCATGGTCATCGGACTGGTTCTTGCGCCGGTTGCCGTACATATGGCCATGGGGAAGACCGGTGATGGGGCCGCGGTTTTGGTGCCGGAAAAGACCGCCCTTATTGTATCCATGGTTTCCTTGACCACAACGGTGGTCGCTTCCGTTTTCGGCAAGGGAGTCTTTCGACTTATCCCCATCCTCTGCGCCATTATCATTGGGTATGTGACCTCTTTTTTTATGGGGATCGTGGATTTCACCGAGGTGGCCAAGGCCCCCTGGTTTGCGGTGCCCAACTTCACCCTCCCCGAATTCAATTGGCAGGCCATTTTGTTCATCGTCCCCGTGGCCATTGCCCCGGCCATCGAGCACTTTGGGGATGTCATCGCCATCAGCTCGATTACCGGCAAGAATTATCTCAAGGAACCCGGCGTGAACCGGACCATGCTTGGCGACGGACTGGCCACCTTTCTGGCCTCGTTTTTGGGCGGCCCCCCGAACACCACCTACTCCGAGGTTACGGGTGCCGTGGCCCTGGTCAAGGTCTTCAATCCGGCTATCATGACCTGGGCGGCCATCCTGGCCATCGCCCTCTCTTTTGTGGGCAAGGTCGGGGCCTTTTTGCACAGTATCCCGGTCCCTGTCATGGGCGGGATCATGATCCTCTTGTTCGGCACGATCATGGTGGTGGGGATCAACAATCTGGTCAAGGCCCAGATCGATCTGATGAAGGCCAGGAATCTGGCTATCGTCGCCCTGATCGTCATATTTGGTGTCGGCGGCATGGCCTTTTCCGCCGGCCAGTTCACCATCAAGGGGATCGGTCTGGCCGGTATCCTCGGTGTTGTGCTCAACCTTGTCCTGCCCGGAGGGGAGCGGTAACCCTCCATTTTCGATTCTGCACGGTGCTAACAAAAAGGGCGGTGGGGGTACACCGCCCTTTTTTATGTGGAGCCGTTGCGTGCAAGAGAGTGGGAGAGGAAGGGAGACCTATTCTTATGACCTATCCGTGTGACCTAAAAAAAGGGTTCGCAAAATTTCTTCTGCAAACCCTTGATTTATATGGTCGGGATGGCGCGATTTGAACGCGCGGTCTCTGCGTCCCGAACGCAGCGCTCTACCAAACTGAGCCACATCCCGTCGAGGAATGATTCTTTAGATATTTTCTTGAAAGAATGCAAGAGGAAATATCTATTGTAATTGGTGAAATAATTTTTTACGACCCACTAGGAGTGTTCTTCGCGAATAAGGCCCTGCTCGGGCATAAAAAACATCCGATCCTGTCCGGCCGGCGGGGAATCCATCCGGGAGGACTTGCCTTTGGGCCGCAGTGGTGTTTTTCTAATCTGGTTTTTTGCATCATTCCGACGGGGATTTGTGTATTCGGATACGCAAGAACGACCGAACCCAGGGCCACCATTCCTTTTTGGGGGGTATGGAAGCATGATTTTTTTCGTGTCAATTGTTTAGACCGGGATAGGGATACGTGAATACGACAAAACCAGAATCCAAAGAGCCCCAAGCATTGCACGGTGCTGTCAGACAAAAAAACGCGCCAACGAGGATCCTTGTTGTCGATGATGAACCTGGGCTCAGGGAAATCTGCGAAGAGGCCCTCACGGAGAGCGGGTATGATGTCGTCTGTGTGGAGTCGGGGCAGGACGCACTGGACTACTTGGATCAGAACACTGCCGATCTGGT
The DNA here is from genome assembly GCF_054921335.1 of Desulfoplanes sp. Taxonomy (NCBI): domain Bacteria; kingdom Pseudomonadati; phylum Thermodesulfobacteriota; class Desulfovibrionia; order Desulfovibrionales; family Desulfoplanaceae; genus Desulfoplanes; species Desulfoplanes sp. Next base: position 20,600 of record NZ_JBUDSQ010000004.1, read on the forward strand.
GCTTTCAGATTTCCGTATGCCCAACATGTCAGGCTTGGAACTCCTGGAAAAGGTCAAACATGCGGGCATGGATCCGGATTTTTTGATCATGACCGGTTTTGGGACTATTGAAACGGCTGTTGAGTGCATCAAGATGGGTGCGGCCGACTATCTTCCAAAACCTTTTAATATCAGACACTTGCTCCTGAAGGTCAAGAAGGTGCTCAAGGATAGGAGTGACCGCCTGGACAGAAAAAAACTCTCCAGCCTGGTGCGCATGCTCAACCTGAGCAACGCATTGAACGTGCAGCTGGATCTGTCTGCCCTGGTCCAGGAATTTTTGTTCCATGTGCAGAAGAATTTCAATCCGGACAGCATTCTCTTCCACCTTCCAAATTCCCTGTCACTCAATCGGGTTACCGTCCGCGGCGCCCTCCTCAGAAAGGACAAGAATCTTTTTGTCTGGCTGAACAAGGTATGTGACACCGTGAAACACAAGGGGCAGTCCAAGATCATCGACCGTTCATCCGTGCAGTCCGAAACCGACCGGCTCCCCTTTCCTGCCCATGAATTCACCTATTCAATCATGGTTGTCCCCCTGGTCCAGTACTCCCAGGAAATTGGAACGATTGCGGTTGTGCGCACCGAGGACAAACCCGGCTATTCGCCGACCGACCTGCAGTTGTTGACGGTTTTTTCGTCCCATATTGCCTCCTCGCTGCAGAACGCGCGGTTGTATACCAAGATGAAGGCCCTGAACACGGAGGTCATTGGATCCTATGCGCGGGCCGTGGAGGCCAAGGATATCTATACCCGTGGCCATTCCGAGCGGGTGGCCAAGTATGCCCGGGCCCTTGGGCAGTCATTGGGCTTGTCTTCCGCTGAGCTCGAGAGTCTGTATATGGCTGGAGTGCTCCATGATATCGGCAAGATAGGTATTCCCGACAGCGTCTTGAATAAACCCGGCAAGCTGACCACGGAGGAGTACGGGGTCATGAAGTCGCATCCCCAGGTCGGCCGGGACATCCTTGCCCGGGTCACGAGTTTCAAGGAGATTCTTCCGATTGTCTACTACCACCATGAACGCGTGGATGGGAACGGGTACCCGGAAGGATTGGCCGGGAGCGAGATCCCCTTTTTGGCCCGGGTTGTCAGTGTCGTGGACAGCTATGAGGCCATGACCTCGGACAGGGCCTATCGCAAGGCGTTGCCCGCTGGAACGGTCCGTTCCATTCTCGAGCAGGGAGCAGGAACGCAGTGGCAGAGTGACCTCGTTCGGCAGTGGCTCGTTTTGCTGGAAGACGGTGGCCTTGCCGGCCTGTGATAATTTTTGTCAAAATGGATGCCATCACTCCCCCGGCGGTGTTCCGCTCGATTTGTTGTGAAAAAGGAGGATACTTCGATTGATCCGTGTACTTGTTGTTGATGATTCCGCCTTCATGCGCAAGGCTATTAGTACGATGCTGGACAAGGACCCCGAGATCCAGGTCATTGGGACAGCAAGAAACGGTGAAGAAGGCGTTGAGAAGGTCCGGCAGCTCGATCCCGATGTGGTGACTATGGACATCGAGATGCCCAGGATGGACGGGCTCACGGCCCTCAAACACATTATGATGGAGATGCCCCGGCCGGTCCTGATGATCAGTTCGTTGACCACCGATGGTGCCGAGGCAACTCTCAAGGCCATGGAAAGGGGGGCGGTCGATTTTATAGCCAAACGGCTTTCCCTTGTCAGCCTCGATATCGTCAGGATCGAGGCTGAATTGCGGGCCAAGGTCAAGGCCGTTGCCAAACGGCGGATGCGTACCGTTCTCCCTCGGATCAGAAAGGCCACATCCACGTCTGTTCGCAAACCTGTCGTGCCCAAGGTTCGAGGACGCAAAAGCGTTGTCCGTGATATCGTGGCCATAGGGGTGTCCACCGGCGGACCTCCCGCGGTCCAAAAGATTCTTTCGAAACTCCCTGCCGATTTTCCCGCCTGCATTCTCATTGCCCAGCATATGCCAAAAACCTTTACCGGTCCCTTTGCCAAGCGGCTTGATGACGCGAGTCCACTGGAGGTCAAGGAGGCCGCACCCGGGGATGTGGTCAAACCCGGCAAGGTCTTTATTTCTCCGGGCGGTTCACACATAAAAATCCGTCAGAGGGTGACGCACATTGATGTTGTCGTCGAAAACGAACCCGTGGATGCCCTGTACAAACCTTCGGCCAACGAGCTCATCGGGTCCGTGGCCCAGGGGGTGGGGCGTCGGGGGCTTGGGGTCATTCTCACCGGCATGGGAAGCGATGGCCTGGAAGGTATCAGACAGCTCAAGGAACGTGGTGGTCACGCCCTGGCACAGAGCAACGAGACGTGTGTGGTCTACGGAATGCCCAAGGCCATTGTCGAAGCGGGGCTGGCCGACAATGTTGTCGACCTCGAAGACATGCCATGCTCCATCCTGGATGCCCTGTATTGAGCATGGGGCGGGGTCGGTGTAACGTGGTACCGTTCGTGTGACAAACAGGTTGCCAGGATATTCCGGTCCTGTACGGCCCATGCCCAACCCATTGTTTTTTTCTCGCCTCCCGGGGCTCGAAAAAACGGGCAATCCGTGAATCGTCCCTACAAATCTATCGGGAATGATTGTGTTTATGACTGTTTTTACCGGGAATTGCTGACAGGTTGCCGTATTTTTTTTATCGGAGCTACATTGACCATAGATGACGAGGTGGGGGGCGGAATGGATTGTGACCAGATGTTCGAATTGCTGAAAAGCGAGGATCCCGATCTGCAGCGGGAGGGGGCGTTCATGGCCGGGGAGGAGATGAGCAAGGCGGCCATCCCCTTTCTGTCCGCGTTGCTGACAAGTCCCAATCTCGGGGTCCAGGACGCTGCCGACATGTCCCTGCGCAAGATCGGGGGGAGGGAGGTCGTCGAAGCGGTCATTCCATTGCTCCGTAGCGAGGATGTGCCCATCCGTAATCTGTCCATGGATATACTCCGTCAGATCGGTTCCCAGAATATTGAACCGATCATTGCCCTGCTGAAGGACGAAGATCCCGATATCAGAATTTTTTGTAGCGACATTCTCGGTTCCACGGATGACTACATGGCCGTGCACCCTCTGTGCGGATCACTGGTCCACGATACCGAGATCAATGTCCGCTATCAGGCCGCTGTCAGCCTTGGAGAATTGGGTAAACCCGAGGCCACGGAATCCTTGAACAAAGCCCTGGGGAACGATGACTGGGTTAATTTTGCGGTCATCGAGGCCCTGATGAAGATACGGGACGAGGCCTCGATAACTGCGCTCATGGGAGCCTTGGACAAGAGTTCGGAATTGGTCGCCTCGATCATCATCGATGCCCTTGGCGAGATCGGCCAGATCCGATCGGTTCCCGTACTGGTCAAATACCTGGGCAAGGCGGCTCCGGTACTCAGGAACAAGACCCTCAAGGCCGTGGTCAATATCATGGGCTCCAAGGCATTGTCGTTTTTGTCCAAGGAGGAGAAAACGGATTTTGCCGCGTACCTTATAGCGGCCGCTGATGACGAGGACCAGGAGATCCAGGATGCGGTCATCGTTGGGCTGTCGAGCCTTGGTGGGGAGGATGCCTTCCAAAAGATTTTTAGTCTGGCGACCGGGATCGATCCCGAGGTGGAGCCCGAACGCTATGCCCGTGCGATCAATGCCCTGGTGTCTATGGGGTTCTCACCTGTCCTGCATGACGGCTGCCGTAGTGATGATGAGAGGAATTGCCGGGTGGCCGTCGAGGTTCTCATTCGGCTGGGGACGCCCGACGCCGCCGGTGAATGCATGGACGTCTTTTGGGACAAGGGCCGGGATATCCAGCGGGCCATTGCCAAAGGGATCGCCAATACCGCGTTCGAGTCGGCCAAGCCGTTTTTTTCCCGGGTTCTCAGAGACGCGACTGACGGTGATGTGCTCAAAAGCGCACTGACCTTTTTGGGCAAGAGGATGCGCTCCGACGATGTCCTCGATGAGATCGTCCCCTTTCTCGATCACCGTTTCAACGACGTCAAGGATGTTGCCCTGGACGCCTGTGTGACCATTGGTGGAGAAAAGGCCGAGGCCGTTTTCAAGTCCATGGCCAACCAGGATGATCCGGTCAAGAGAATGATGGGACTCTACGGACTCGGCAAGCTCGATATCGTCTGCGATGTGGACCTGTTTGAACAGGCCCTGGACGACGGGGTCGTGGATGTCAGAAAAGTGGCCATGGAGGCATTGGTCAGCCTGTGTGCGTCCCAGCCCGATGTGCTTTCCAGGGTCCTTGCGAGGATGATCGACGACGAGAGCGAGGAGATCAGACGAAGCCTGGTGGATCTTGTCGGCAGTTCGGGATGTCCGGGCGCTGTTCCCTTTCTGGTCCGTGCTCTGGATGACGGGGATGATTGGGTCAAGATCAGGGCTATAGAATCCCTGGGAAGACTGGGAAGGGAGGAGGCCATTCCCTCCTTGATCGTTCTCTTGGGATCTTCTACCCCGCTTGTCGGTATCAAGGTCGTCGAGAATCTTGGACGCATCGGTGGAGAAAGGGCCTTTCAGGAGCTCCTCAGGGTGCTGGAAACCGACGACCAGGACCTGCAGGAGGCTGCCGAGCGAGCCCTTGATACGATACAGGCCCAGAATGGCGGAGAGATTTGATGGGCTCGCTGTTTGCCACGTCCATCTCGGTAAAGAAGCAGATAACGATCAGGGACGAGGAATTTTTTCTCCTGCGTGACTTTATCTATGACAAATGTGGGATTTTCGTAGCGGACAACCGTAAGTACCTCCTTGAAAACCGTTTGCTGAACCGGATAAAAGCCTTGGGGTTGAAAAACTATGGTGAGTATTACTATTATCTCAAATACGATCGGGGGGCATCCGCCGAACTCTCGTCCCTGTACCGGGTGGTCACCACGAACGAGACCTCCTTTTACCGCAACCCGCCCCAGCTCAAGATCCTTGAAAACGGCCTGCTCCAATCGTTGAAGTCCCTGGAGGAGAAAAACGGCTCACGAGAACTGCATATCCTGTCCGCGGGGTGTTCGACAGGCGAAGAGCCCTATACCCTGGCCATGATTATTCGGGAGGTATTTGGTCCCAGGTTGTCATCTTTCCGGGTGAGCATCACTGCGGGTGACCTTTCCGAAGGGGTCCTTGCCAGTGCGCGGAGAGGAGAGTACTCGGAGTACGCATTGCGGACGACGCCGGCACATATCGTCGACAAGTATTTTTCCCGGATTTCCGGCGGAAGATACAGGGTGAACGATGAGATCAAGAAGATGGTTTCCTACCGGCAGGTCAATCTCAAGGACCGGTGGAATCTGCGCACACTGCAACGCTCTCAGATCGTTTTTTGCCGTAATGTGCTCATTTATTTTGACGATCCCATGAAGAAACAGGTAATAAGCTGTTTCTACGACAATCTGCTCCCGGGGGGATATCTTTTTATCGGTCATTCCGAGTCGTTGCACAATATAACACCTGCCTTCACCCCCAAGCATCATCCAGGGGCCATTGTGTACCAAAAAAAGGAGTAGCCGTGACTGCCAGTGAAAAGGACCGCAGGAAGTTCAAGCGCCTTTCCAAACAGTACAAGATGGAATTGAGCGAATTCACTTTTCCTTTGACGGACATGGTCCCTTTCGAGGTAACCGGGGTTGATATCAGCGAAGGGGGATTGGCTGTAAGATGTTCAGACCATTTTCAGACGGGCCAAAAGGTCCAGGTAAAAATATGCATTCCCCGTCTGAACAAGTACCATCCAGGTTTTTTCAAGGTATTTGAGAACGACTTGGGCCAATATATTACCGCTGTGGCTGAAATCGTCTGGTCCCGGCATGGGGAGGGCGGAGAGGCTGTCATGCTCGGTCTCGAGTTTGTGGATGTTTATGAGGATGACCTCAAGGCCCTCAACAATCTCATCAGGGATGGGTTGGAGTGATTTTTGTCCGGATCGAAGCGCTTACTAATGCTTGGAGCAAGAGATGACCAAACATATACTTGTTGTGGATGACTCGAAAACCGTCCGGAATCTGGTCGCCTTTATCCTCAAAAAGGAGGGGTTCAAGGTCACGACCGCTGAAGATGGGCTGGATGGTTTGGAAAAATTGTACTCGTATGGTGAAATACACCTGATCGTATCGGATGTGAATATGCCCAGAATGGATGGGTTCACGTTCATCAGAACCGTTCGTGAGCAAGACGGATGCCGGGATCTTCCTATCGTCGTCCTATCCACCGAGGGGCAGGAAAAGGACATCCAAAAGGGGATGAATCTGGGGGCCAATCTATACATGGTCAAACCGGCTCAGCCCGAAAAGTTGGTCCGTAACGTGAAGATGCTTCTGGGGTAGTGGATGGTTTTTGTTGGGTGGTGAATGTAGGACAAATTGTATTGCTGGGCACTATGAGGAACGGTCATGAGCCAAGAATTTATGGATCCTGAAATTTTCGCCGAATTTATTGTCGAGGCTCGCGAACATTTGGAGAATATCGAACCTTCATTGTTGGAGCTTGAAAAATCACCGGACGATCCCGGACTGCTCGATGATATTTTCCGCCTCATGCATTCTATGAAGGGGGCCTCGGGGTTTCTCGGGCTTGCCCGGATCAATGGTTTGACCCACAAGGCCGAAAATATTCTCGATGAAATACGCAAGGGCAATATGCAAATGACGCCCGACATTACCGACCTGGTCTTGGTGTCCACCGATGCGATCAAGACAATGATCGAGAATCTCGAAGAAAACGGTACTGAAGGTGATGTCGAGACCGCTTCCGTTATCGAAAAAATCGATGGCATGCTCAATGCTACCCAGGAGCCCTCTGCGTCTGTCGTCCACGATAAGCCTGCCACTGCGGTCGAGGAACATGTGCCCCAGCCCAACGTCCCGGAAGAGCAGGGAACGGTCGGCGACAGGGATGATAGGGGGGCGGAGCAGGAAGAGCGGGCGGAGCAAGTCGGGTACGACCTCACCCTGGTCAATCAGGACCATCTCGGAGATTTTCTCGAGGAGGCCCGGGAGATTGTCGAACAGCTCAATGATAAATTACTCACCCTCGAACAGAACCCGGAAGCGGGCGGTGATATCGTCAATGATATCTTCAGGTTTTTTCATAATCTCAAAGGCAATAGCGGCATTATCGGATACAAGGAGCTCAATGGGTTGACCCATGAAGCGGAGACCTTGCTAAACAAGGTCAGGAAGGATGAGATCGCTGTTTCGCAGGGCATTGTGGATCTGCTTCTCGAGGTGGTCGATGCCATGGATGAGCTGCTTGCGAGCATCCAATTGGATGGCCGCGTCATCCCGGTAGATGTGTCCGCCAGTACCGAACGTGTCCGCCATCTGTTAAAAACCGGCGAGCTTCCTGCTGTTGCCAGGGAAGAATCCGTTTCCAATGAGCGTGAATCCGGAAAAGAAGAGCCGGCAGACGGGAAGAAACCTGAAGGAAACGAGGAGGTTCAGGGCGACTCTGCATGGGATCCTGAGGATCTGCAGATTTTTTCACAGACCGTGGCGCAGCAGCTGGGGAATATTAATTTTGCCCTGAATGCGCTGGAAGAGGACAGTGCGCAGCCACAGATCGTGGACGGATTGTACCGTTCTTTCGTGAGCATCCAGAACGCTTCGGGATACATGGGGTTGCAGGAGATCAGCGAGTACGTGGCACGGAGTGCTGGGCTGGTCGATCAGGGGCGATCCTCGGATATGGATTTTTCGGCCCTGACCGATATCCTGTCCCAGGAAAAGGACATTATCCGGGAAAAAATAGATAACGAGATCCAACGGGCCGGAGGCCCCCCCCTGGAGCAACTGGTCACATCCTCATGGGGACACGAGCAGGACCCGTCGAGTGGCGGAGAGGAGAAGCCCCTGCCCGAAGCCCGGGAAGAAGACACGCCGGCCGCGGCCGTTCCCCAGGAAGGCAAAGAGGCCAAGGAATCGCCACCCTCTAACGTACCAGAGGCTCCTCCCGTCGAGGAGCAACGTCAGGGATCGGGTTCTGCGCCGCCGTCCAAGAATGTTCCCAAGCCGTCTCCACCAAAGACTTCCGCCCCTGCCCCCAAGGAAGGAAAAACCAAGAACGGGCAGCGGGCCAAACTCTCTTCGACGATCAGGGTCGATCATACCAAGCTGGACCATCTCATGAACCTCATCGGCGAATTGATCATCAACCGCAATCGGTTCGCCATGCTTGCCAGAGGACTCGAAGAGGGACAGGACGTGAACGAGGTGGCCCAGAAACTCAGCGAAACGACCTACTCGGTGGGCCGGATATCCGACGATCTGCAGGATACGATCATGAATGTACGGATGGTGCCCGTCCAGTCCGTTTTTTCACGGTTCCCCCGGTTGGTGAGGGATTTGAGCCAAAAGAGCGGTAAAAAGGTCGAATTGATCACCGAGGGCGAGGATACGGAGCTGGACAAGAGTGTGGTCGAAGAAATCGGCGACCCCCTGGTCCATCTGATCCGGAACGCCGTGGACCATGGTATCGAATCCGCCGGGGACAGAGGGGGGACAGAAAAACCGGAAAAGGCCACTGTGTGGCTCCGGGCCTTCCACAAGGGAAATTCCGTGGGTATCGAGGTCGAGGACGACGGCAAGGGGATCGATCCGGAAAAAATGCGTTCCCAGGCCGTCCGGAAGGGGATTATCACCGAGGAAGAGGCCCGGACCATGGACGACCGGGCATCCATAGAGCTCATGTTTGCCCCGGGCTTCTCGACGGCGGACAAGATCACGGATATTTCCGGCCGAGGTGTGGGAATGGATGTGGTCCGTAATAACATCAAAAATCTCAAGGGAAGCATAGCCGTGCAGTCCGACCTGGGCAAGGGAACCCGTATCACCTTGACCCTGCCACTGACCCTGGCGATCATTGACGCGTTGATGATCAAGGTGGATGGAGCGATCTATGCCATCCCCCTGGACGCCGTCTCCGAAACGACAAAGATCGAGACAAAACGGTTGAACGAGGTCAATGGCCAGAAAGCGGTTACCCTGCGGGGGGAAGTTCTGGGCTTGGTCGAACTGGCCGAACTGCTCGGGGTACCCTGTCACGAGGGGGAACGCGATCTCCTGCCCACGGTGATCCTGACTGTGAACGACCGGCGTCTGGGCTTGGTCGTCGATACCCTGCTCGAGCGACAGGACGTGGTCATCAAGTCCTTGGGGGATTATCTTGGAGATCTCCCCGGCATTTCAGGGGCGACGATCATGGGCGACGGGAGTGTCGTTCTCATCCTTGATCCGCACGAAATATACCGTATGGCCACATCACGGGCCGGTATCTAGATGTAGTTATCCCGAGAGACGGAACAAAAATACACAAAGCCCCTGCGCACGAGAAGATGTTTCTTTGCGCAGGGGCTTTGTCGTGTAGACAAGAGGGAAATGCGGCCGGTCAGCCCCAGAAATAAAGGACCAGGGGGGCGATGACCAGACGGTAATAGGCAAAGGGGCGCAGGGATATTCTCTGGACCAGGGAGATGAACACCTTGACTGCGGCCCAGGCCGATAGAAAGGCGAACACAAAACCTATGCCCAGGACAAGGATGTCCCCACGCTCGAAAAGGGTCCAGTGGGAGAGGAGGTCGAAGCCCGTTGCCGCGATCATGATAGGGACCGCTGCAATAAAGGAATATTCTGCGGCCAATTTGCGGTCGGCACCCAGGAGCATCCCCCCGAGGATGGTCGAGGCGGACCGCGAAAATCCCGGCCACAGGGCCAAACATTGGAAGCACCCTATGCCCAGGGCCAGCTTGGGGGTTATGGCATCCAGGGAGGTGAATTTTTTGGTGATGGACATGCGTTCAACGGCAAGGATGGCCAGAGCCCCTATGCCCAGGGCCCAGGCAACCGTCTGGGGGGTGAACAGATACATCTTGATCTCGTTGTGGACCAGAAGTCCGAGAACCGAGGCCGGAATGGATGTCAGAACGAGCAGGGTGATCCCTCGGATACCGGTGAACGATCGCTCGGGATCGGGACGCAAAAGACCCAGAAAGGTCGGCCAGTACAGGACGACAACGGCCAGAATGGCCCCCAGCTGGATGAACACCTCAAAGACATCGGCCTTGAGCCCGGTGAATCCGAGCAGGTGTCCGCTGATGATCAGATGACCAGTGGAGGAGACCGGAAGAAACTCGGTCAATCCTTCGATGATTCCAAGAATGATGGCGGAGAGTGAATGGTCCATATTTACAGTATCTTGGCGAGAAAGCTCTGTACCCGCTCGTTGTTCTGGTTTTGGCTGAAAAAGTCCCTGGCCTCGCCCTCGGCAATGAATCCCCCCTGTTCCATGAAGATGACCCGGTCCGCAATCTCCCGGGCGAAACCCATCTGGTGGGTGACCACGATCATGGTCATGCCCTCGATGGCCAGGGAGCGGATGGTCTCGAAAACCTCGCCCACCAGTTCCGGGTCCAGGGCCGAGGTCGGTTCGTCAAAGAGCATCAGTTTCGGGCGCATGGCAATGGCACGGGCAATGGCCACCCGCTGTTTTTGCCCCCCCGAGAGTGTGGCCGGGAACACGTCCTTCTTGTCGTCGATACCCACCTTCTTGAGCATGGTCATGGCGACGTCCCGTGCTTCCTTGTGGGACTTTTTCTGGACGGTCAGGGGCCCTTCCATGACGTTGCCCAGTACGGTCATGTGCGGAAAGAGGTGGAAGTGCTGGAAGACCATGCCGATTTCTGAGCGGAGCTTGCAGATGTTCGCTGGTTTGTCCAGGACCATTCGCCCCTTTTTGTGCACGTATCCGACTTCCTTGCCCTCAAAGAGGATCGCTCCGTCGTCGATCTCCTCCAGAAAATTGATTGCACGGAGCAGGGTCGATTTACCCGAGCCCGACGGACCGATGATGACCAGCTTCTCGCCGGGATTGATTTCCAGTGAAACGTCGTCCACTGCCGTGAGCGAACCGAACCGCTTGACGATATGGGACAAACGGATGAGCGGGGCGGGATTATCGGTTTTCATAGGCTCCCACGATGGCTTCGATTTTTTCAAAGATCACCGTAAACACCGATGTCATGGCGAGATAGACCATGGCGGCAAGAACGAGGACCGTGATGTTGAAATAGGTGTTGAAAAGCAGGTCTGCAGACCGCATGAGTTCGACCATGGCGATGGTCGAAACCAGGGCCGTGTCCTTGATCAGGGCGATGAATTCGTTGCCCACCGGGGGCATGAGCCGTTTGTAGGTCTGCGGAATGATGATTCTTCGCATGGACTGTGCGTAGGTCATGCCCAGGGCCTTCGCCGCCTCGGTCTGGCCGTAGTCGATGCTCTGGATGGCCCCCCGGATGATTTCGGCCAGGTAGGCCGAGTAGTTCAGGGATAGCCCCATAATGGCTGCTGTGATGGGTTTAAGAGTCAGCCCAAAGGTGGGCAGTGCATAATAAATGAAGAAGAGCTGGAGGAGAAGCGGGGTGCCCCGGAAAATCCAGATGATGAACCAGCACAGCACGTTTAGGGGCTTGAAGGAACTGATCCTGCCCAGGGCTATGAGCAATCCACCGATGGGTGAGATGAGAATGGTCAAAACAACCAAGAGCAGGGTCATGACCGTGCCCTTGGCCAGGGCCGGGAGGAATTTGACGGTATCCAGAAAGAATTGGACGTAGAGGGGCCGGTCAACCTGATCGATGGCCGCCAGAAAGTTCGTGGCCTCGGGATTGTCCGGATACACGGCCAGGACTTCCAGGCAGGCATCGGTGGCTTTTTCGTAATTCTTGATGGAAAAGAACATGCGGGCGAGGAGCATGCGGCTTTGGACAAAGCTGCCGTCGTCACCCTTATCACCGGGAGCCGGCACCTGGTGCAGCACGTTGGTGGCTGTCTGAATATCCCCGATGCTCAGGGCATTTCTGCCCTTGATGAGCAGTTCGCTCGGGCTTTCAGCCAGACACGGTGCGCTCCATGCAAGGGATACCAGAAACAAGAAGACGAGCAGGAGCGGTTTCGCATGCCTGCCCGTCACGGGGATCTTCGTTGTGTTATGCCTCAAGACAATTCCCTGCGTTGTTGCTAAAAAATGAGAAAAAACGGGTTCCCCATCCCCAAATAAGGACGAGGAACCCCAGATTTCACGCAATCGGTTTCGCAACCGGGACGTGGATATCTCCTACCAGGTTGCGGGATTGGTCAGGTCTTCGGCAAACCACTTTCTGGAGATTTTGGCAGTTTCGCCGTTGGCGACCAATGCGTCGATGGCCTGCTGAACTTTCTGGCGCAGGGTGTTGTCGGACTTGCGGAAGGCAACGCCAAAGGGTGCCTTGGTGATGAATTTGGGAAGAATTTTGTAGACACCGGGTTTTTTGGAAATGATGTCCCGGGCAGTAAGGTTGTCCAGGACCACGCAGTTCAGCCGACCGGATTCCAGATCGAGCATGGCCTTGGGGTTGGTTTCGTACTGCTTGAGCGCAGCCGGTTTCTCAGGCAGGGCCTCAATGGCCTTCATGGCGGTGGAGCCCTGCTGGATGCCCACGATTTTGCCCCCAAGATCAGCGGGAGTCTTGATGGAATTGTTGGTCATGACAACGGCAGCTACCTGGCCATCCATCATATACGGTTTTGAAAAACTGACTTCTTTTTCTCGTTCCGGAGTGATGGTCATGCCGTTCCAGATGCAGTCGAACTTGTTGGCTTTCAGCGAGGGGATGACGCCCTTCCAGGCAGTGGGGATCCATTTGATGGTGACGCCGAGTTTTTTACCCACGGCTTCGGCAAAATCGATATCGAAACCGTATAATTTGCCGTCGGCCTTGCGGAAGGCCATCGGGGGGAAATCATCGTCCAGGCCGATACGCAACTCGCCGTTGGACTGGATCTGCTGCCATGAATCGTCGGCAGCCTGAGCGGTGCCAACCAGGGCCAGGAAGAACAGGGGAACGAGGATCTTGAGCAGGGTTTTCACGGGGCCTCCTTGGTGGTTGAAAAAATTGTGTCGTTAGCAGGGATAGAGCACACCAGAATACGCAGGTACATGCAAAAAAAAACGGTCGCCTCAACGCGATCCCAAAAAGTGATCCGGCTCTCGAACATTGTTCCTTCCCCAAGGGCGACAGGGATGGGTATCTATTCCGACAAACCATGCAGGACGACGCATCCAGATAGCCGAAGGGGGGCCAAGTTGCAAGTGGAGATATGGTTCTGTACTTTTGCAAAGGGACTGCGTATGAGACGCGCAACCAATAACCACGTCCCATGAGGAGGGAATACATGGCAACTATAATGCCCGAAGGAAAACAGCTCCGTATGGCTGTGGAGTGGATCGAAGAGAATAGGTCCCGGGGGGGGGAGATCAAAACGTTGCTCCGGGATGTTGGAATGCGTTTCAATCTCGGACCCGAGGATGAGCGCTATCTCTATCGGTTGTATCTGGAAAAGGATGAGGCCGAGTCCTGAACCAAGAGTATTTTGAGATACAGGGCGTTGGAAACAGAAGCGATTTCTACCCGGGAGCTTTGCCCCCATGCTGGGACAAAGATTCTGATTGGGAACTCCACCTTTGAAACCGGTTGTAGTTGAGGAGACCACGTTCGTGTCTATTTTGCAGCGTCAGATCTTCAAGGAGCTGGTGACCATTTTCAGTGTCTGCCTGGGCGCGGTCCTCGTTGTCCTGCTCATCGGCAGGCTTTTGCAGATGCGGGAGCTGGTCATGGGGCAGAATATTTCCTTGTTCGATCTTGGAAAACTCTTTGCCTATTTGAGTCCTTTTTTCTTGAGCCTTCTTATTCCCGTATCCTGTATGCTTGCAATTTTTTTGACGTTTTTGCGTATGGGCACCGACCGGGAACTCATTGCCCTGCGGGCCGGAGGACTCGGCGTATACCGTTTTTTGCCCGGCCCTGTGCTTTTTTCTGTGCTTGGGGTCTTGGGGTGTGCGGTGATGACCCTATACGGGATCTCCTGGGGTATGGACCATTTTAGGCATACTGTTTATGAACTCGCCAGGACCAAAGCGACCCTGCGGCTACAGCCCGGCGTGTTCAATCACGAATTTTCCGGACTGACCGTTTTTGCCCTCCGGGTCGATCCCGGGACCGGGGAGATGGAAAGGGTTTTTGTGGAGGACGGGACCGACCCCGGAATGCGGACAACCATTGTCGCTCCCAGGGGAAGGGTCACCTCTGATCCGGTGTCCGGGAAGATGGCTTTTTTGCTCAATGACGGTACCATATACCGTTATACCAAGGACGAGATCAATGAGATCGGCTTTGAGCGGTATCAGGTCAAGATGGATCTGAGCGCACTCCTTTCGGGGGTCAAAGGACTCGGGGACAAGCGGATCAAGTTTCTGTCCATGGATGAAATCGAATCCCGTTTGGACCGGTTGGGATCGCAAACGGACAGGGACCGACAAAAACGGCGGGATCTCACAAGCGAATTGTACAAGCGCTATGCCCTGCCGGTTGCTTGTTTGGTACTCGGACTTTTTGCCATCCCCCTGGCCTTCTTGTTCCAGGGGATGAACAGACAGTATGGGCTTGTGCTTGTTCTCGGTTTTTTTATGCTCTACTATTCCCTATTTTCTCTTGGTATGGTCCTTTCCGAGACAGGGGACCTCGGACCTGCCTTGGCCATGTGGATGCCCAACGTGGTCTTTGCCATATTCACCATTGGTGGTTTTGTTCTCGTGGCCCGTGAGAAAAACATGAATGTTGCCGTGTTTCTAGGTCCTTTGCTGCGGTGGACCGGGCATCCAAAACAACGCGAGTCCCATGAGCAATAGGATTCTGGTCCGGTATCTTATCCGGCAAAATCTCTTTTACCTGGCCCTGGTTTTTGGGGCGGGCATCGGTATATACGTTCTTATCGAACTGTTTGACCGATTGGATGATTTTTTAAAGGCCAATGTCGATGGTCCAACGATCGTGTGGTATTTTGTCGCCAAGACCCCCCTGATCGTCTCCCAGATTTTTCCTGCGGTCTTTTTGCTCGCCCTGCTCGTGCAGTTCAGTCTGATGCACCGCAATCGAGAAATTATCGCCCTGGCCTCCTGTGCTGTGCCTTTTGCTCGGATCGGCAGGATCGTTCTTGTCTACGCCCTGGTGTGGACGGGGATTCTATTCCTTTTTTCCCAGATTCTCGGGACGGCGGGATACGACACGGCGCACCGTATCTGGAAGGAGGAGGTCCGGAAAAAACAGCTCTCGCGTCAGGTCGTGCATGATCTATGGTTCAGGGAAGGGCGGGAAATCATCCATGTCAAGCGGTTCCAGCCGATCACGGGCAAGGGAAGGGGGGTGGTGGTCTCCACCCTCTCCGTGGACGGTGATGGGGTGGAGCGGATCGTTGAGGCGGATTTTGTCAACGTCGTTGATCGTACATGGAGGCTGCGCGGTGTGGAGTTGATCCAGCTGAAAACATTCATGCGGGAGCGCAAACGACGGCTCGACCTGGAGCTGGCTGTGGATCCCCGCTCGTTTGTCACTCTTGAGCGCGAAAAAGCCCCCCAATATCTCAGTTACTGGCGTCTTGCCGGGATCGTAAAAGGGCTGGGAGAGACAGGGTCCAATGTCGAAGGGCTGGCAACCGCACTCTATAGCAAGCTGTCCTACCCCTTTTCGTTGGTGGTCATGGGGGGGGTGGCCATTTTGTTGACCCTTGCCATCTCCAATATCTATGGGTGCGTCCTTGCGGGGCTGCTATGTATTTTTGTCTATTATGTAGCCTTTGTCCTGGCAACGGCGGCTGGGGAAAGCGGAATGCTCCCACCCATGTTGGCCGCATGGGCGGCCAACATGGGTTTTGGGGGAGGACTCGTGTCGGTTTTTGGCCTGCTGCAATGGCGACGACGGCTATGAATGGATCAGGGATGTCTTTTTTCGGGGGAGAGTTTTTTTTTCAGAACGACGACCAAAGCAATCGCCGAACCGAGAAAGAGCGAAATGTATAAAAGACATTTCAAAAACATGACAGACCTCCTTATATTGAGGGGTAGTGGTTGGTCGAAAGGTGGATTACTCGGTTTGGGAAGGATCAAGTTCCACGAGCAGAGCGTCCTGACTGGAGGGATCTGTTATGGCCACGAATCCACCCGCGCGGTCGATATATACGAGGTTGGACTCAATCTCCTCGAAATCCTCTTCGTTAACAATGGCCCTGTCTGCCTTGTACGCGTGCATTTTGCCCCCATTTGTCGTTTGTATTCCATTGTAGAAAAATTATTTGGATCAGAATCTATCCGCTCCAACAGTCTGAAATCAAGACTAAAACCAGGCTCGCAAGCAATGCGCTGCAGAAATCGGAGACATGCCTGCCCGCCGTCAAACAGTGAACAAAACTATGCAACTACCTGGGCATTATCTCGGAGCGGTCAACACCGGCAGTGATCCTTTGAACTGGGCGAGGGAATATTCCTTGGAGATCCGCTCGGACGGATCCTATGCCTTGTACATGAAGGATGGGGACGGGTTCGTCATGATGGCCCACTCAGGTACTTCGGGCAGAGCGTTTGCCGACTTCACCATCAAGAACGGATTCGATTGTCACGAGATCCATGCGGACATCAAGGATATCGATTCTTTTTTTGCCGCCGAGTACCGCCGTGTCATGGAAGAAAGGATGGGAACATAGTCCCTGAATCCGTCATCCGGGGGCTTTTCAGACCTGTCGTCCTTCCGGGCCTATATCCACCGCAAGGTCCGTGTGCCCGTGTTTTTGTATCATCAGAGCCCGGATACACCCCCGCCAGGCATCCTCGCTTTTGCAGATATTCTTGACCGATGTTTTGATACGTGGGTTGTCGGATTGCTGGAAGAAAATGAAAAATTTGCAGTTGGCTGAAAAGGGACACATGGATTTTTACCTAGTAGACATCTTGTTTGGATAAGAGAACGAACCATTGACCAGAAGTGGAACACTTAAAGAATAGCGGTGAGCGAATCAATGGTTTTTCGGACCTCTGCCCGGTTTTTTCTGACCCATGTGTTCCCCTTTTCCCGGAGGAGCTTGGCGAGAACCTCCTTGGCCACATTGTCTTTGAGACGGTTGCCGGAACATACGCGTGTGCTACCGATCACCCCGACAAGGTCCTGTGGTATTTTTTGTTGCATCTGCCCGCTGTCCTGGATGTGGGAGGGTGAAAAAAACACGGGAAAAGGGAACCCCGATAGAAAAGAATCTGCCAAAGAACGCGGGGCTTTTCAATAGGATGTTCCCCCCCGGTTCCTGTGTATATGGGCCCGGGGAAGAGGGAGAGGGGGATCGCCGGGGTGTTTTCTGCAAGGGATGTTTGCACAAAGATGCTTTTTTTTACTCCGGATTTGGGGTAGGGGGTATGCGTTTTTGTACTACGAATCTACCCAAGGAGGTAACGGCACGATGAAGGCTTGTGAAGACGTTCTACGCGATATGGATTTCGAATTTTTTGCCACTGGTGAGTATGGAATGAGCATGGCTGAGGCACTGCCTCTTGTAAACAATGACCATTTCTTTTTTCTCGATGTCCGGGCTACGGAGGAGGTCGACTACATGGGGTTTGCTTTCGCCAAGCACATTCCTCTTGAGCAGGTCCCTGACCGGCTGGATGAAATTCCCCGCGACAAGTTCATCATTCCCTTTTGTGCCACGGCGTTCCGTGCGGCCATGTGTTACCTCTATCTTCTTTCCAAGGGATATGAGGAGGTCAAGGGAATGACCTCGGGGACCGACGCCATGGCCGCGGCACTCAAGCCCGGTGCCTTGGCAAAGATTATCTCGTAATGGTTCCGTGCGCCTTGTAAACCATGTCTACAGGGCGCACAACCAGTATGAAACCGGGTTCTCCTGCATGGCCCGAAAACAAGGAGTTTTGCATGCGGTTTATTGATACGGTCGACATACAGGGCAAGCGTCTTCTTATCCGTGTGGATTACAATGTTCCCTTGAGCGACGGAATGATCACGGACGATAACAGGATCAGGGCCAGTCTGCCGACCCTGGAGCTCGCCCTGGAGCAGGGGTGTTCCCTGGTTCTGTGTTCACATTTGGGAAAACCCAAGGGAGAGGTTGTCCCTGGGCTCTCGTTGGCTCCTGTGGCCCGGCGTCTAGGTGAACTCCTCGGGCAGGAGGTCGGCATGGCCCCTGATTGCACCGGTGGTGCGGCACAAAAAATGGTCGAGGGGCTGAATCCGGGGGGCGTGCTCATGCTGGAAAACCTTCGGTTCCATGCGGGGGAAAAGCAAAACGATCCAGCGTTCTGCCACGAGTTGGCACAAGGGGTGGACGCATATGTCAATGATGCCTTCGGGGTCTCCCACCGTGCCCATGGATCGGTGGTCGGCGTGCTCGAGCATGTCGACCAATGCTGCGGCGGGCTTCTGCTCAAAAAGGAGTGGGAGTATCTAGGGGAAGCATTGAAGGATCCCAAGCGTCCCTTTGTGGCTATAGCCGGGGGTGCCAAGGTCTCCTCGAAGCTGGGAGTCCTGCAGACCTTACTGGATAGGGTCGATCGCATGCTCATTGGTGGTGCCATGGCCAATACCTTTATCAAGGCCCAGGGGTACGGTGTGGGGATATCGAAGGTGGAGGACGATCTCCTGGACGAGGCCCGGGCGATCATGGCCAGGGCCAAGGAACGCGGCGTGGGGTTGTATCTTCCTGTCGATGCTATCCTTGGGGATGGGCCCCATGGGGAGATGACAGCGGGAGTATGCCCCTACCAGGACGTCCCGGACAAAGAGATGATCCTCGATATCGGACCGGCCACCTCCGCCCTGTTCGCCGAGGGCATTCGGGATGCGGCGACCATTGTCTGGAATGGTCCCATGGGGGCGTTTGAAAACAAGTTTTTCTCGCAGGGGTCCTTCAATCTCGCCATGGGTGTGGCCCAGTCGAACGCCCTGAGTATCGTCGGGGGCGGAGATACCGATGCGATCATCCATACTCTGGGTATTGAAGACAAGATTTCCTTTATCTCAACCGGGGGGGGGGCCTTTCTTGAATTCCTCCAGGGGAAGGAGTTGCCCGCCTTCAAGGCACTGCAGGACAAGGAGGTACAATGAAAAAAATCATGGCTGCCAATTGGAAGATGTTCAAGACCCACGCGCAGGGTGTGACAACGGCCAAGAAGCTCATGGAGCTTGTTGACGGGAGCATTCCCGGAGACAGAAAGGTTCTTGTTATCCCCCCGTTCACCCTGCTCCATGGGGTGGGACAGGAGCTTGCGGGGCGCGAACAGGTCTTTTTGGGTGGTGAAAATTTTTACCCGGCAGACCAGGGCGCTTTTACCGGTGAGATCTGCCCGGATCAGCTTCTCGACCTTGGGTGCGCGTATGCCCTGGCCGGACACTCCGAACGCCGCCACGTCCTGGGAGAAACCGACGGATTCGTTGGTGCCAAGGTTGCCTTTGGGGTGCAAAAGGGACTCACGATGGTCCTGTGTATCGGAGAAACCCTCGAGGAGCGCAAAAACGGCCGGGTCAAGGAAGTGCTTTCCCGGCAGCTTGAAAAGGGGGTTGCCGGACTTGGGTCCGGCGCGGATCCCGAAAAATTGGTTGTGGCGTATGAGCCGGTCTGGGCTATCGGGACCGGTGAGGTCGCCGGCCCCGAGGAAATTCTGGATGCCCATGCCCTGGTACGGGAGAAGCTCTTGGCTCTCTTTCCGGAAAACGGGGAACAGCTCGGTATACTCTACGGTGGGTCCGTCAAGCCGGACAATTGTGCCCCAATCATCGGGCTTGACAATGTCGACGGGGTACTGGTAGGTGGCGCGAGCTTGGAAGCTGAGAGCTTCAGCCGGATTGTGCTGGCTTAATATTCTGATAACAATAACTTTTTTGTATAAATACAATCTGGGCATTATCCCTTTACCCCCCATGGCTTCCTTGCATGGGCTCCGGTATCAACATAGGGGGAGTCCGGTGGTTCAGGAGGTCCTACTTTGGGTTCATTGGTTATTACCATCCATATTATCGCATGTATCGCATTGGTTGTTCTCGTCCTTCTGCAGTCTGGCCAGGAGGGCATGGGGGTCATCTTCGGTGGTGGGAGCACCTCCCTTTTCGGGAGTAGCGGGGCCGGTGGTCTCTTGACCAAACTCACCGGAGGGGCCGCTGCGATCTTTTTTGTCACCTCGTTGACCTTCACATATATGAGTACGGCCCAGCACCAGACCCCCAAAGAGTCCATCGTTCTCGATGCCCCTGCGCCATCGGCGACACAGGCACCAGCCCCCGTTGTACCCGCGCCTGAAAAAAAAGTGGCTGATGATAAAAAAAATGCTGGACAAGGGGAAGCGAAATCCGTAAAAGCTGCTCCTGCTGATGCGGTGCAAGACACTGAAACAGCGAATGATCCTGCCAAGGAGTAAGTCAGGATGATGCAATGCCGAGGTGGTGGAATTGGTAGACACGCTAGCTTGAGGTGCTAGTGGGTTAACACCCGTGGGGGTTCGAGTCCCCCCTTCGGCACCACGCCATGAAAAAGCCGTCTGAACATTCAGGCGGCTTTTTTTGTGCTGGATACAGCGCCAGGAGCGACCAGCTTTTCCAATCTTCGGGAGGTCCATTTTCTACTTGGGACCATTCTTGATGAACTCAGGCAAACAACGTATGGACGGAAACTCCTGTGGCTGGCCGGGGATCGGGGAGGGTTCGGCCCGGCAATGTGTCAAAAAATCAGATCCGGCCATGCGTACGTAGGGTCCATTCCAACCGAGAGCAATGAGTATGTCCGATCAAGATAAATACACGCGGAATCTTGTGGTCAAGCCCAAGCGTAAGCCGGTTCAGATCGATCCGGAAACCGAAGAGGCCTTTGAGGAATCAAAGGATCTGGTCAAAGAATCGGTCCACAAGGCGGCCAAGACAAACATGGCATTTGTGACTTGGCTGGCTATCTTTACGGTCAGGTTGGTCAAACACGGGGCCGTGTCGATCTTGGCCCGTATTTTTCGCAACAAGTCCGGGGGGACGCAGTCGCGTCCTGTGAACCACGCAAAACCCAACGGCCGGCGAAAGACGAGGCAACAACCTCCCCGCAAGGATGCGTGAGACCCCGAAAGCTCTAGGAATCATGTGCCGACATATCTGATGCCGGCCCTGAAGTGGGGGTGTTTACCGATGACCGGTGAGCACCAGACCACTTTTCCCCGGCAATCTGCCGCCACCTCGCCCTTGAGGGAGGTAGCGGAGGATATATGCAGGGTTTGGCCGGGAGCGAAGGATTTCGGGCTTTTGATGTACAGACCGGTTTTGCTGTAGTTGAGCAGTATTACCTTGGTGGAGGCCCGGTCCTGTTCGGTCACTATGAGTACACCGAGCCTGTCGTGCCGGTCGAATTTACGTTTTTCCGGGAATTGGTACATGCTGGGCTCCTTGTTGACGTAATGTATAAAAATATATCATCCCCGGTCCAAGAGAACAACCCCTTTTCAAGGATGGGTGGTCTGTCTGATCGTCAGTGTTTCCTCCATTCCGTGACCCGGCAACCCCCGCCCGTCTTCTTGGGATTTTCAGCACGCAGTCTTGGACAGGTTGGCCCGGCTTTTGGGATGGGCAAAAAGGACCCGCCGGAGAGTTCCGGGCAGAGGGTATTTCTTGGACTTGATCTTTGTGCATTGTTTCACTAAATGACCGGAACGTTGGCGGACGGTTTTCTTGGGCCCAGCTCTTGGCGGGACCACCCAGGGGCGTTGGCCAGCGGAGTTTTTTTGCAATATGTCCGTGCTTGGGAGGCGTTATGGAAAAATTGAATGGAAAGGTCATTATCGAGACCCTTGGCAACTCGGAAGACGAAATATTTACCAAGGAATATGTGTATGAGGACGGCATCTGTCTCCATTCCCAGGACGCCATTGATATCAGGCTGGAAATCTGCCGTGAGAACGAAATCCAGACAGTTGTATGGTACCAAGAACAAAATGTTGGCGGGACATGGTATGATCCGATCCAGAAAACCTGGGTTGCCGAACTCCTGGGCGTGGAATGGAATGGCAATGACCTCGATGTGATCGAAGAACTCCGTGCCAAAAAACAGCAGGCCGCCCGCTCCAACCACGCTGAATGCTGGTCCCCTCCGTCCAAATAGGGCGGCATGCCCTTGTCGGCGTTCCCCAAGAAAAATTCTTTCTCCGTTTGTCCGCCCCCCCCCCTTATCCTTCTTCCTTCCTGATTTGCCCCCTCCTTCCCGATGGCGGGTCCTCTACCGTAGGCCTGTCGGTCAGATCCGTTCGCAGATCCTTGTGTGCATTTCCCCGGAACAGAGCATTATTCGGCCGGCAATATGTTTGCCTTTGGTTTTTATATCGAGTAACTGACTCGGACCCGTTTTTGTTGTGTTGTTCTTGTGTTCCAATATCTTATGGAGGTCATATGTGGAGTGATACGACCATGCACGTCCAGTCTCCCACCAGGACTTCGGCAGTCCTGGACTGGCTGGAGGTGTTGTCTGGTATCGGCCTGGTTCTTTTTATCATGGGCCATTCTCTTTTCGTGGCCAGCGTCATCTTTGGCGCGGGTACGTTCAACGGTCTGGCCGGTTTTTTCGAGAATACCGGTATGGCCCAGGTCGGCGGACCGGTCATCGGGTTTGTCTTTTTGCTGCATTTCGTGCTAGCGGCCCGCAAGATCCCCTTTCGGGCCGCCCAGCAGTCCGTGATCTGGAAGCACGCCCGGATGATGCGCCATGAAGACACCTGGTTGTGGCTGGTCCAGGCCGTGACCGGGATGCTCATTCTGCTCATGGGGTCCATCCACATGTGGGTCCTGTTGAACGATCTGCCCATTACCGCGGAAAAATCCGTGGCCCTGCTCTATGCCGGAACGTGGTTGTGGTTTTATCTCTTCTTCCTCCTTTTCGTGGCCATGCACGTGGCCGTCGGCATCTACCGGGCCGGGGTCAAGTGGGGATACATACGGCGCGAGAACAGGGCGAAGATAAAGAAATATTTATATATCTTCGCAGGCGCTCTGGTGGCTATCGACCTGGTATCGCTGATCCGATTCTATTTACTGAGCGTGTAGAGCAAGGGGGAAACATGGTTGAAACAATATATACAGACCTGTTGTGCCTGGGTGCCGGGTTGGCCGGTGAGCGTGTGGCCATCGAGGCGGCCGGGGCCGGGTTCGATGTCATCTGTTTGAGTCTGGTCCATTCCAAACGCTCCCACTCCTCGGCGGCCCAGGGGGGTATGCAGGCGGCGCTGGGCAATTCCGTGATGGGTGAGGGAGACAGCCCGGATGTCCATTTTCTGGATACGGTCAAGGGATCGGACTGGGGATGTGATCAGGAAGTGGCCCGCATGTTCGTGGACACCGCGCCCATTGTCATGCGCGAACTCGCCCATTGGGGAGTCCCGTGGAACCGCGTGGTCGGCGGTAAGGGGTTCTACTACAAGGGCGGTCAGAAGTACGAAAAATTCGAAGATACTGCCAAGGAAGGGCTGATTACCTCCAGAAATTTCGGGGGCACGGCCAAGTGGCGGACCTGTTACACCTCCGACGGGACCGGCCATGCCGTGCTCTATACCATGGACAACCGTGCCACCCAGATGGGCGTGCAGGTCCACGACCGTGTCGAGGCCATCTCCCTGATCCATGACGGGGAATCCTGTCAGGGTGTGGTGGCCCGGTGTCTCAAGACCGGCAAACTCCGGGTGTACGTGGCCAAGGCGACCCTCTCGGCCACGGGCGGGTACGGCCGGATCTACAAGAACACGACCAACGCGGTCATCTGCGAGGGCGGGGGACAATCCATCGCCCTGGATACGGGCGTGGTTCCCCTGGGCAACATGGAGGCCATCCAGTTCCATCCCACGGGCATCGTGCCCACGGATATCCTTGTCACCGAAGGGTGCCGGGGCGACGGCGGAACCCTGCTGGACGTGAACGAAGAACGGTTCATGCCCGACTACGAACCGGAAAAGGCCGAGCTCGCCTCCCGTGACGTTGTCTCCCGGCGCATGATCGAGCACATCAGAAAAGGGCTCGGGGTGAAGAATTCCTACGGGGACGACAATCTCTGGCTGGACATCCGGCATCTGGGCGAGGCCCATATCCGGACCAAGCTGCGCGAGGTGGACGAGATTTGTCAGAATTTTCTGGGCATCGACCCTCTGTATCAGCTCATTCCGGTCCGTCCCACCCACCATTACAGCATGGGCGGGGTGCGCACCGACAAGGACGGAGCCGCCTACGGGCTCAAGGGACTCTTTGCCGCGGGCGAGGGTGCCTGCTGGGATCTGCACGGCTTCAACAGGCTCGGGGGCAACTCCCTGGCCGAGACCGTGGTCGCCGGCAAGATCATCGGGGACAAGGTGGTCGAGTATCTGCAAGGGGCAACGGCCACCTTCAAGACCGCGGTCATCGATGACCGTCTCAAAAGGGATCGGGCCCGTATCGATACCCTGATCAGCGGGGGTGGTAAGGAAAATGTCTATGAGCTGCGCAATATCATGCAGGAAGCCCTGATGAAGGGGGTGGGCATTTTCCGTAATGAGGATGATCTGCAGCAGGCCGTCAAGACCCTCCAGGACGTCCATGCCCGCACCGCGAATCTCGCGTTGGTGAGCAACGGTCTGGGAGCCAATCCCGAGCTGGCCATGGCACTCAAACTGCCCGGCATGGTCCGCATGGCCCTGTGTGTGGCCTACGGTGCTCTGGAGCGTAGGGAGAGCCGCGGCTGTCATGCCCGTGAGGACTATCCCGCGCGTAACGACCGCGACTGGCTGGTCAGAACCCTGGCCACATGGGAAGAAGGTGCGGATCTGCCCACCCTGAAGTACGAGCCCGTCACCCCGAGTTTTGAACTGCCCCCCGGAGAACGCGGTTACGGCGGCGGAAAAATTATCAGCGCAGACGATAAAGAGGCCTAATCCATGGACAGAATGCTCACAATCAACATATTCCGTTACAATCCCCAGGACCCGAACTCCACCCCCCACATGCAGTCCTATTATATTGACGAGACCGAAAGCATGACCCTGTTCATCGCCCTGAACCGGGTCAGGGAAGAGCAGGACCCGTCCCTGCAATTCGATTTCTGCTGCCGGGCCGGGATCTGTGGGCAGTGCGGCATGGTCATCAACGGTCGGCCCAACCTGGCCTGCAAGACCAAGACAAAGGACCTGCCCAGCCAGATCACCCTCTTGCCCCTGCCGTTTTTCAAGCTCATCGGCGATCTTTCCGTGGACACGGGCACCTGGTTCAGAGAGATGAACACGCATATCGAATCCTGGATCCATACGCAGAAGGAGTTTGATCCCGCCGCCGAAGAGGAACGTATGGCCAACGAAACCGCCGAGCAGATCTATGAGCTCGACCGGTGTGTGGAGTGCGGATGCTGCTTGGCCGCCTGTGGTACGGCCCGGATGCGCGAGGATTTTCTCGGGGCCGTGGCCCTGAACCGTATCGCCCGGTTCATCCTTGATCCCAGGGATGAGCGTGAGGAAAAGGATTATTTTGAGCTCATCGGCAACGACCAGGGTATCTTCGGATGCATGGGCCTTTTGGGCTGTGAAGATGTCTGCCCCAAGGATCTGCCCCTGCAGGACCAGCTCGGCTTCCTGCGTCGCAAGATGGGGCTCTTTGCCCTCAAGGATCTAAAGATCGGCAGGAAAAAGACCTGTTGATCACAGCGGTCATGATCCGTTTACACGGGCCGGGCATGGGTCACCGTGTCCGGCCTTTTTCGCAATTAAGGAGCGAACCATGCGCCAGATAGACGCCTCAACCATCACGGACAGGGTTGCGGAGATGGTTGTTACGGCCAATGTGGAGCTGCCTGAAGATGTGCTCGGGGCTCTCACATCGGCTTTGGAAAATGAGACTTCTGCTGCGGGGCGTGAAGTGCTGCAGCAGCTTCTGGACAATGCGGCTTTGGCCAGGTCCACCCGGCTGCCCCTGTGTCAGGATACCGGACTGGCTGTTTTTTTCGTGGAACTGGGCAACGAATGCCATGTTCAGGGTGACCTGTACGGGGCCATCAATGCAGGGGTCCGACAGGGGTACAGGGATGGATTTTTGCGTAAATCCGCCTGCCATCCCCTGACCCGGAATAACACCGGGGACAACACGCCCGCCATCATCCACACGGATGTTGTACCCGGCGACAAACTGACCATCCGATTCATGGCCAAGGGCGGTGGCAGCGAGAACATGTCCCGGGCGACCATGCTCACCCCGGCCCAGGGGTGGTTGGGGATCAAGGAATTTGTGATCAACCGCATGGCCGAGGCCGGTCCCAATCCCTGTCCCCCGACAATTGTCGGCGTGGGCATCGGGGGCACCTTTGACCAGGCGCCCATTCTGGCCAAAAAGGCCCTGTTCCGGCCCCTGGACATTCCCCACCCCGATCCCGAGATCGCGGCCATGGAGGACGAACTCCATGCGGCCATCAACGAACTTGGTGTCGGCCCCATGGGGCTGGGGGGCAGGACCACCTGTCTGGGCGTGCGTATCAATATGGCCCCATGCCATATCGCCAGCCTTCCCCTGGCCGTGAACGTCCAATGCCATTCATCCCGTCATCTGGAGGTGAGCATATAATGAGCAAGGAATACAGACTCCAGACCCCGCTGACCGACGGGGATATCGACCAGCTGCGGGCCGGTGACAAAGTGCTGTTGTCCGGCCTGGTATATACGGCCCGGGATGCCGCCCACAAGAAGATCGTGGATGCCTTGGAGAGGGGTGAACGACCGCCTTTCCCGCTGCAGGGCGCGGTTATCTATTATGTGGGTCCGACACCCGCCCTCGAAGGCCGTCCCATCGGCTCGGCCGGGCCGACCACGAGCTACCGCATGGACAGCTTTGCCCCCTACCTCCATTCTCTGGGGGTCAAGGCGAGCATAGGCAAGGGCAAGCGCAGTCAGGCGGTCAAGGACGCCCTTGAGGAACATACGGGCGTGTATTTTGGTGCCACCGGCGGGGCAGGGGCCCTCATTTCCCAGTGTATCGAGCAGGCCCGGGTCATCGCTTATGAGGAACTCGGCCCCGAGGCGGTCCGGGTGCTCAAGGTCACGGATTTCCCCCTCCTGGTCATCAACGATGCCCTGGGTGGAGAATTGTACGCAACGCCCAAACTGCCGGACGCCTGAACCGGAAGTTTGGGCATACAGTGGGCCGACTTTTGGGAATATTTCAAAAACCCCCTTGTCATGTGCAATGCTTTCATGCTACTTTTTTATTTAAACCATGTAAGCGAATTGGACATGTAATGGTCCATAATTACATAACTTCAGGAGGCGTGTATGGCTCAGGTCAGGGTTAATGTCGCAGAAAAATGTCTGGCTATCCCCCAGTGGTTCTTTTTTACCAAAAAAGTGCCCTTGAACGATGTCCATAAGGAACTCAAAATCGATTCGTCCAACGGCAAGCAGGTCTACACCCTGAAGTTGACCGGAAAATTCGGCGAGCAGGACGTAACCTTCAACGATTATGAGGGGTATGCGAATTTTGTCTATTCTTTCGAAAAGGCGATGATGTCCGCGTGATCCTTTGGAACGGTCCTCGACTCCCCCCCCCCTGATCATACAATGGTCGGGGGGGATTTTTTTGTCCTACAACAAAAAATAAATAATAAAGATATATTGGCCATAATTTTTGCTCTATTTTTTTAAAACCTATTGTCTTTGTACTGCATGTTAAAATGACGTTTTTTTTTTATTTTTTACTAACTGCTTAAAATATTAAAAAATGTCTGCCAAATTATAGAAAATGGGAAATAAAAATCTATTTCTGGTAGACATGTTTTTTTTCCTGTGTTACCGGCTGGGACATGTTGTCATCTTTTGCATCCCCTTGTATATATGTGTGGAGGTAGCATGGGAAAAATATTGGTTATCGGAAAACACAACGATTTTTGCGAGTCGATTCTTTCACTCTCCCAACGCATGGGGCATGAGCCTGTTTTTACCCCGGGAATCAGGGAGGGATATGACGCAGCCTCTTCGGACGGCAGCTACGAGGTCGTCTTTCTTGATGTCATGCTCGACGGGGGAAGCGGAGTACAGTGGATATCCAAGCTGCAGGAACTGCCGTCCATGCCCGATATCATTGCCATGACCGATCAAGGCGATCCGGACACCGCCGCTTCGGCCATAAGTCAGGGGGCATGGGACTACCTGGGGACCCCCATATCCATTGGAGCCGTGCAATGTATGATCTCCAGGGTCCTAAAGAGCAGGGAGAAACGCCGGCAGTTCGCTCGACAAAAAGTTCTTAAAAGGGATAAGATAATCGGACAAAGTGTCCGGCTGCAGCGGTCTCTGGATTCCTTGGCACGTGCATCGGAGTCCATGTGCAGCGTTCTTTTTGTGGGTGAAACCGGCACCGGCAAGGAACTCTTTGCCAGTGCCCTGCATGAAAATAGTCCGCGCGCTGACAAACGGTTGGTCGTTGTCGATTGTACCAATCTTACAAGGACGTTGGCCGAAAGCTTGTTGTTCGGACACGACAAGGGCGCGTTTACCGGTGCGGTCGCAAAAAAACAGGGGTTGGTAGCGCAGGCCGACACGAGCAGCCTTTTTCTCGACGAAATCGGGGAGTTGCCCCCTGGTGTCCAAAAATCTTTTTTGCGGGTGTTGCAGGAAAAACGTTTCCGACCCTTGGGGTCGAAAAGTGAGGAAGAGAGCGACTTCAGGCTGGTTTCGGCGACCAACAGGTCTCTCTTGGATATGGTGGAAAAAGATGAGTTCAGGAAGGATCTCTATTTCAGGATAAGCGGGATGGTCATAGAACTCCCCCCCCTCAGGGAACGGGTAGAGGATATTCCTTTCCTCGTGGAACACTATACCCCCAAGATATGTGAGGAATATCGGGTCGTCGACAAGGTGCCATCCGAGGATTTTATCCATGCACTCTGTTGTTATTCTTGGCCCGGGAATGTCAGGGAAATGGTCAATACCCTGTATATAGCCGTGAACAATGCCCTGGAGGAACGACACCTTTATCCCCACCATTTGCCGGTTGATGTGCGGGTGAAGATCATCCGGTCCAATTATGACCATCCCCGTCCCGAGATGGTCACCCATACTACGGTCCCACCGGCTACCTTCCATGCGCAGGACTCCGGCGAACGGAGAGAGGCAACTGCTGCCTCCACCCCCCAGGTGCCCGCGACCGAAAGAAATCTTGATCCCACAACCTTCCCGACCTACAAGAAAAAAAGGGAAGAAGCCGTTTTTAACATGGAAAAGGGCTATCTGACCGACTTGGAGAACCTCTCGGAGGGGGATATTGTCCAGGCGTGTGAATATTCCGCTCTTTCCAGAGCGCGTCTGTACCAATTGCTTAAAAAACACGGACGATATTTCCGTAGGTCCAAAAAAGCTAGGGCCTCCTAATGCAACCGGAAAAAGGAAACGGTCCGGGGGACTATGGTTTTCTGTATTATTGTTTTTTTCTTTTGATTACAAGTGGTTAATGTGTAGGCCCCTCGTTGCTGCAATTTTTCAATAGCCTGAATTTGTTGATCAATACGCAGATCAAGCGTTGGACGTGAAGGGGGGGGGCAGCAAGGTTTTGGCCTGAATAGGTACAGATATATAAAAAAGAGGAGGCATAGGTTCTATGTCTCCTCTTTTTTTTGTATATGGCACAAATTGTGAATTTATACGAACCGTCATGTTATTCCGTTCCGTGTCTGAAAAAAAGGGCGCCGACACCTTTTTAACCGATTTGTTTGGGATCCGACCATGCCACACGTAAGGTATCTTTCCAATACATTTGATTGTTTTATGGTAGACGAGTTCGATGACGATCCGCTTTTGCAAAAATCCTCAATGGGGTTTTGTATCGCCGACTGCCATGGCCGTATCTATGGGGCCAACCGGAGAATCAATGCGATTTTCCAGGACTACCCAGGCGGTTTTTGCGGGTGGTGGAATGCTATGGCCGATGAAATCAGAAAAAGCAGACTTGGAGCGTGCCTGGAACCATGGGTGGTTTTCAGGACATGGACGCCCTTGGACGGAACCAGGCGTTCGGTCATGGTCGCAGGTTTCAATGCCGGGCCGGAGGACAAGAAATTTTTGTTGTTTGTCAGCCGGCTTTCGACGTCAGACAAACAGGGGGCAATTTGTCGTGAGCAGATGACTGGTCAGAAAGAATGGTCACTTCCCATGACAGCACTGCGGCACAATGGATGTCTTATGCAGGCCCTGTCCCAAGGGGTTTTTTCCCTCGCGTATCAGCCGGTCTACGATGTCCGTTCGGGCGCAGCGGCTGGATTCGAGGCCAAGCTCCGGTGGGCTGATAACCATGAAGACCGGATCAGGCCATCCTCTCTGGAGTTTTTGCAGGGAACCGGAGGGGCGCTTGTCCTGGGCATCTGGATGGTTGTCCAGGCTTGCAGGGATCTCCGGTCCTGGAATACTGGAGGCGGTCCGGGGCGGTATTTCGTCCAGGTGGGTATGTCCAGTGAACAATTGGGATCACCATGCATATTGCATGTGCTCCAGCATGTTCTTGAAGACAACGGTATCGACCCTTCTCTGGTGTGGATAAAGACGCCCAAAAAAAGTTTCGGGACCAAGAGTCCCCGGGAACAATTGCTCTTGCACCGTTATCATGCCCTTGGGATCAATTTTATCGTTGAAAAACTCCGACCGAATCTGTCTGATCTGAGCTATTTTTTTGGGTTCTCCGTTATTCCATTCAAGGCCGTCCACCTCAGGAACAATCTTGTTCCCCCCCATGTCACGAAAAAACAGCTGGATCTTTTTGCCACCTTCGCCAAGATATTTTCCTGCCTGGGCATCCATGTGTTGACCAAGCTGGCCGGCAGCGAGGACTGCATCGCCTCTTTACGTACGACAACGTGCAGATATGTTCAGGATAACGGAACGCCCACCGTCCTAAGGTCATCACAGATAATTGATGCTGTGGCTAAAAAAGAATGTTTTCCTCGGTTGTTCCCCTCCGCTTGAAACCGTTCTCGGGTGGTGGGGGGATCCGGGAAGCACACAAGGTTTTCTCTCCGCGGGGCCTGATAACCGCCACGTTCCGGTAGGTCTGTGTTGTGTTTTTTAGGGATACGGGCTATACACATATATGTTGCAAACCACTTCCACGGTATGGGTTTGCAACATATTTTTTGTCCAACCAACCACAAGGACCGTTTGTTTCTCATGAATACCTCGGAATCCCTCCTCGTTCATTTCCGTAGGGCAGAGCACCTCAAAAAGGAGGCCCTGTCCTTTCCGTACATCGATCTTGATCCCCGGCAACTCTGTGACCTCGAGCTCTTGCTCAACCGGGCCTATTATCCCCTGGAAGGGTATCTGGGTCAGGCGGACTATGGATCCGTGTTGGAAACTATGCGTCTTGAAAACGGCGTTCTTTGGCCCATGCCCGTGACCCTGGATGTCCCGGAGCGGTTTGCAAAACGGTGCGAACCCGGGATGGTCATCGGACTGCGGGATTCCGAAGGGTTTCTTTTGGCTATTCTCCATGTTGGATCGGTGTGGAAGCCCGACAAACGCAATGAGGCGTTGAAGGTTTTTGGGACGGACGATCCCAGGAAACACCCGTCCGTTCGCCATCTCTATGACCGCATCGGTGACTGGTATGTCGGGGGAAAGGTCGAGGGGCTCCATCTGCCCATGCACTATGACTTTCCCTCCCTGCGCATGACCCCCTCGATGACCCATCAGCGTTTTTCCCAGATGGGGTGGCGAAATATTATTGGATTCCAGGCGGATACCTGCCTGCACTGTGCACACAAGGAGATGATTCTTCGCGCAGCCCGGGAAGCCGGGGCGAGTATCTTTCTCCATCCCCTCGTGGGGGGGAGCCAGACCGGTAAACTTGACCCCATCACCCAGGTGCGTTGTTACCAGGCCTTTGCCCAAAAATTCCCAAAAAATATGATTTTCTTGGGGATCCTTCCCTTTGCCGCGCGCAAGGCCGGTCCCCGGGAAGGGCTGTGGCGTTCGATCATCCACAAAAATTACGGCTGCAGCCATGTCATGTTCCCCGGAGCGATCGCCGACCCCTTTGCGGAGGGGGGCGAACATTTCTACCCCTTGTGGGCGGGCATGGAACTGGCGGGAGAGCACAGGGAGGAAATCGGTATCGAGCCGGTGCAGCTCGAGCCCATGGTTTATTCGGAAACCAAGGGGCAGTATATCCCGAAGGGGGATGCTGCCGATGATATGGAGATCAGGGAAATAACGTCAATGGAGCTGCAACGGAGACTGGAACTGGGGATCGATATCCCCTCGTGGTTTTCCTTTCCTGAGGTGGTCCAGGAGTTGCGCTACGCATTTCCGCCCCGGCACCGTCAAGGATTCACCATTTTTTTGACCGGATTGTCCGGTGCGGGGAAGTCTACATTGGCCAAGGTGCTCCAAAAGAAATTTCTGGAGATGCGTGACCGTCCGGTAACCCTCCTTGATGGAGATATTGTTCGGCGTAATCTTTCCAGCGAACTCGACTTTTCGCGCGAACACCGTGAACTCAATGTTCGACGGATTGGATTCGTGGCCTCTGAGATCACCAAGAACGGCGGGATCGCCATCTGCGCACCCATTGCCCCGTTTGAGGATTCAAGGCAGCACAATCGCGAGCGCATTTCTCGGTACGGTGGATACATCGAGATATATCTGAGCACTCCTTTGGATGTCTGTGAGAACAGGGACAGGAAAGGTCTCTATGCCAAGGCCCGCAAGGGTATCATCCAGGGGGTGACCGGGATCGACGATCCGTATCAGCCGCCGGTCGATCCCGAGATTGCGGTCGATACGAGCACGCTCTCTCCGGCAGAGGGGGCGCAAACGATCCTGCTTTTTCTTGAAGAACAGGGATATATCAAATAACGCAATGGTGATGGTAACTGTTCAGGTCAAAATTGAGTGCCGATCAACAAAATGGGGACATTGGAGGATGTAAGAAATGCGAGACCTACATGCTAACCGCCTATCATTTATTGGATCTCTCACGTTTCTTGGATCCACAATTCTGGTCATTAAAAATGTACCTGAATAGTTACGGGTGACGATAAGATGGTAGACAGGATCCCCCGCTTTTTAGGAAAACCCAACTTTTGTGGACGGATTATTAAAAAATTGTCCGCCACCCATGGTCCATACCCTCCCCAGGGGGGGAGGGCGCGTGTCGTCAGCCCAACACCCCCTGTTCTGCTATGCCTCTCTTCGTTGTCTAATATTTTGTAATGTAAGTCTTTTTAGAGTTTTCGTGGCCGCTTTTGCAAAAGAACTCAGGCCGTTGATAAAAAATCCGGGCAGGCAGGCAAGGATAGGCACGGCGATTGCTTTAACGAGTGTGTCATCCGCTTTTGGCCATACCACCGTTGTACCGGCGGGGCCGTTTGCCGATAGTGATACGGTCTGCCGTACTGCTTGGCCCCGTCTTTCCCGAAAGTGATCCGTGCTTGTTCTGTTGCAGATTTGAATCTCCTTTGACATCTCCTTTGCGTAGCAGGTGGGTGGCCGTATCCAGGGCAATATCCTTTACGGGGGTATTGCCCTTTTTTTGTCCACCAAGAACGGGGTACTCCCTCGGGGCAAAATCCGGGAGCGCAGGGGGGATGAAAATGTCCTGGCCGGGTGGACCACGTCCACTATTGACTATTGTTCCAATGGGGTTAGTATATCTTGGTGCGCCTTGGACCGGAAGACGGGCTGGGTGGAGGCGGGGGGTCGTCCTGACTGCCGTGACCGGGGGGACACCATGGTTTGTCCGTGATAGGGAGTCCGTGTCGAACAGAGATGTTTGTGTCCCCTTCCGGCCTGTTGGCGTGTTTTTTTACCCTATGGAACTCATATTTTTGAACGAAAGCTGCATGGGCGGTATCTGCAACCAAGGAGATGACTATGATGAAAAAGGCAGTGATGCGCTTGGCTCCCGTGGTATTCGTGCTGATGTTTATTGCGACCACTACGTGGGCCTCCTTGCCCGAGTTCACGGAATTGGCGGAAGGGGCTGGAGAGGCGGTGGTGAATATATCCACCGTAAAGACGGTCGAGCCCCAGAAAGGGCTCAAACGGTTCATGCCCAACCGGCCCAAACAAGGATCTCCGTTTGAGGATTTTTTCGACCAGTTCGAACGTTTTTTTGGGGACCAGTACCGTAAACCCC
Source organism: Desulfoplanes sp. (assembly GCF_054921335.1). NCBI lineage: Bacteria > Pseudomonadati > Thermodesulfobacteriota > Desulfovibrionia > Desulfovibrionales > Desulfoplanaceae > Desulfoplanes > Desulfoplanes sp. Next base: position 54,611 of record NZ_JBUDSQ010000004.1, read on the forward strand.
GTAAGGAACGTTCCTTGGGCTCTGGTTTTATAATCAGTTCCGATGGATATATCGTGACCAACAACCACGTTGTCGATGGCGCGGATGAAATCAAGGTGAAGCTCAAGGAAAACGGAAAGCGTGAGAAATCCTATATCGCGGAGGTTGTAGGAACCGATTCTGAAACGGATCTGGCGCTCTTGAAAATCAATCCCAAAGGGTCCCTGCCCCATTTGACGTTCGGAGACTCCGACAGGCTGGACGTCGGTGAATGGGTCATGGCCATCGGAAATCCCTTTGGGCTCGATCACACGGTTACCGCAGGGATCATCAGTGCCAAGGGGCGTGTTATCGGTGCAGGACCCTATGACAATTTTTTACAGACGGACGCCTCCATCAATCCTGGTAATAGTGGTGGCCCCCTGCTCGACATGCGCGGAAAGGTCATTGGAATAAACACGGCCATTGTCGCATCGGGGCAGGGTATCGGTTTCGCCATCCCCAGTGCCATGGCCAAAGATATCATTGGTCAGCTCAAGGCGTTCAAAAAGGTCAAACGGGGGCTGCTTGGGGTCATGGTCCAAGCCATGGATGACAACACCGCCCGTGCTTTGGGGCTTGGTGAGAACAAGGGGGCCCTGGTGGCGTCAACGACCCCGGGCGGTCCTGCGGCCAGGGCCGGTGTCCGGGCCGGAGACGTCATCCTCGCTGTCAATGGGAATGATGTCGAAGACTACGGGGATCTGACGAGAAAGATAGGAAGACTCATGCCCGGCGAAAAGGTCACCCTGAATGTTTGGCGTAGGGGCAAGCGGCTCCGGTTGGCCGCCTCCCTAGATGAGCGTGCCGCTGGCAAACCGGCCGAGGGACATGGTGGCAATGAAGATCTGGCCGGGAATGACAATGTCCTTGGCATGACCCTGCGTCCACCTTCCAAAGACGAATTGGAGATTCTCGGGATAAAGGATGTTCGAGGGCTTTTGATCGTGGACATGACCGGTCAGTCTCCGGCCGGCGACGCTGGGATCATGCCCGGAGATTTGATCCTTGAGGCCAACCAGCAGGCCGTCAATTCGGTCGCCGCATTGCGGAATATCGTCTCCAAGGCAGAAAAAAACGGGGTGGTCCTCTTGTTCTTGCAACGCAAGGGACAGAACCTTTTTAGGACCATTCCACTGGATGACTAACGTGGACATCCCGGCATCTCCCCTTAACGGAGTTTCAGGCACCCCGGCCACGCTCAGGCCGGGGTGCAAGGTTAATCTGTATCTCGCGATCAAGGCCCGTTATGCTGATGGCTACCATGAGCTGGACACCGTTTTCTATCCCCTGGCTTCGCCGTGTGACAGAATGGTCCTCACGCTTGGCGGAGAGCCCGGTTTGCGGTTGGATTGTTCCTTGCCTGGGCTGCAGGGGGAAAACAATATCATCACAAGGGCTTACAATGCATGGACCGAGCGATCGGGGTGGAAGCCGGGGGTCACTGTCCATCTGGAAAAGAATATACCCATGGGCGGCGGTTTGGGAGGTGGGAGCTCTGATGCGGCCGCATTCCTGACCTGGCTGAATACCATCGCGGGCAACCGGGGGGTTGCGCAACAGGAGTTGGCCCGGATGGGGTGCCGACTTGGTGCGGACGTCCCCTTTTTCCTGCTCAACAAGCCATGCAGGGCCCGGGGAAGGGGGGAGTTGCTCGGAGAGATCGAGCTGGACCTCGAAGGGTACCATGGTTTGCTGGTGTGCCCCAATGTACAGGTCCCTACCGCCTGGGCATACAAGGCATGGGACGATATGCCCAAGGGGGAGGGCGAAAAAAAGTTTCCGCGAATCTTGACAATGCATACCCGACCCGTTAGGTATCCTTCCTCTCGACGACATCTTGTTCTTTGCAACGATTTCGAGAAGGTTGTTTTTTCCGCTTATCCGCAATTGTACCATCTCAAAATGGCCATGATCGCCCATGGTGCAGCAGGGTGTGTCATGAGCGGTTCCGGGGCGAGTCTCTTTGCCCTTTTTGACCGGGAGCATGAGCGGAAAGAGGCGTGTGCGTATCTGCAGGCACAGGCTATTTCGTATTTTATCTGATGCTGGGGCGTCGCCAAGCAGGCAAGGCAACGGGTTTTGGTCTCGTCATTCGGAGGTTCGAATCCTTCCGCCCCAGCCAAATTTTTTTTTGAGGACTAAGATATGCCTCGTCATGGTGACTTGCGGATTGTCACAGGCAACGCCAATCCACGATTGGCCGAAGCCATATGCGAACATCTCGGGGACCGGTTGACGCCGACCCTAGTGGGGACATTCAGTGACGGTGAAACACGGGTCGAGATCGGTGATAATATTCGTGGTGACGATGTGTTCGTCGTCCAGTCCATATGTGCCCCGGTCAATGACAACCTCATGGAGCTCTGTCTGATGCTCGATGCCCTGAAACGGGCCAGCGCCGGCAGGGTGACCGCGGTTGTCCCCTATTTCGGTTACGCCCGTCAGGATAGAAAGGTTGGACCGCGCGTGCCCATCAGTGCCAAGGTTGTTGCCGATTTCCTTTCCGCGGGAGGATGCGACCGCGTACTGACCATTGATTTGCATTCCGGACAGATCCAGGGGTTTTTCAACATTCCGGTGGACAATCTCTATGCCGCCGAGGTGTTGATCGATTATATAAAATCATTGGGCGAGGACCTGGTCGTTGTTTCGCCGGATGCCGGTGGGACAGAGCGGGCCAGGGCCTATGCTAAAAGACTTGGTGCCGGGCTGGCCATCATCGACAAACGCCGTGACGAGCCGAACAAGGCCCAGGCCATGCAAGTCATCGGGAACGTCAAGGACAAGATTGCCATCGTTCTTGATGATATGGTCGATACCGCCGGGACCATGGTCGAGGCCGGAAAGATACTTATAGAAAAGGGTGTCAAGAAGGCCGTTGCCTGTACCACGCACCCCATACTCTCGGGGCCGGCCATAAAACGTTTGGAAAAGTCCGCTTTTTCCGAGATTATCGTAACCGATACCATACCTTTGCGCCCGGAGGCCCAGGCGAGTGGCAAATTTCGTGTCATCAGCGTGGGATCGCTACTAGGGAAAGCCATCCACAATATCCATTCCGAATCGTCTGTGAGCGTCCTTTTTCGGGGATAAGAAGTTTGTTGAAGGAGATACTATTATGTCTGATATGTTGAAGTTGCAGGTAGAGGGACGTACAAAGACCGGAAAAGGGGCCAACCGTTGTCTCCGTAATTCTGGTATGGTGCCCGGTGTCTATTACGATGCCCATGGGAACAACGAGTCGGTCAAGGTGGATTTTGTCGCCTTGTCCAAAATGGTTGAAGCTGCAGGGTATTCCAAGATTTTTGATCTTGAGATCGTTCACGAAGGCGTACCGGAGGCTCGGCCCTGTCTGATCAAGGCCATCCATCATCATCCCTTGAAGCCCATGTACAACCATGTGGATTTTTACGGTGTTGATCTTGATAAGCCCATTGTTGTAGCCATTCCCGTTCGAGTGAGCGGAAAGGCCGAAGGAGTCACCCGGGGCGGCAAGCTGAGCATTTTCCGCGAAGAAGTGGAAGTGGAATGCCTTCCCAAGGATGTTCCTGACGCCCTGGAGCTTGAAGTGACCGGCCTTGGTCTCAACCAGAGCATTCTTGTCGCGGATGTCGATTTTGGCGAAAATGTACGCGCTGTGTATGACGACAATTTCGCTGTTGTCGGTGTCGTGTCCCCACGGGCTGCGACAGAGGATGAAGAAGAGGAAGGGGAAGAAGAAGAATAAGGGCCGCGATTGTGCGGTGCTGTGTATACCACTCTCTTTTCGTTTCCTACCTATAGATACCAACAAGGGGCCTCGTTCAGGGGCCTCTTGTTTTTCCTCCGTATTTTTCCAACACAGACCATAATGAGAATACGATGGCTATTGCCGGTCTTATCGTAGGTCTTGGCAATCCTGGCCAAAAATATGCCAGGACACGTCATAACCTCGGTTTCATGGTCGTTGACCGCATTATCGACCGGGAGCCGGGGTGTACCCGGATTTCTTCGCGGTGCGAAAAGGATTTTCTTCTTTGGCAATGGGCTGGTTGTGGAGGATTGCCCTGGCTGTTGCTCAAACCGCAGACGTATATGAACCGCAGTGGTCGAGCCCTTGGGCAGGTGCTCAAGTACCGGGACCTCGATCCGAAGAATATTCTCGTCGTCCATGACGAGCTTGATCTCCCGCTGGGTCGGATCAGGTTCAAGAATGGAGGCGGTCTGGCCGGTCATAATGGCCTCAAGTCCGTTGCCGAGGTACTGGGCACACGTGATTTTCATCGGTTGCGCATGGGCATCGACCGGCCCCGGTCAGGAGAGGACGTGACCTCCTATGTCCTTGGCACATTCAGCGGTCAGGAATCCAAGGACGTTGACGGTGTCCTCGAGCTCGCGGTTTCGGGGGTCCTTGCATACTGCCGTGAAGGGATTGATCACGCCATGCATATGGTCCACGGGCGATGAGACGTATTTTCTCAGCCTTTAAGGCATGGACTCTTTCTCATTTTTCGGGTAATAAAACCCGAGAACATGGTCCAGCGCCGTGTATTTGAATGGTACGGAACCTGCCTGCCTTCCAAACGGGTCCCACGGAGGCACCCCCATCCCCATATCCCCTAAAAATACGGATAGCTCGATTGGATGAGCATGGATGGGATGGCCGATTTATACCGCTATATAGGCTTCCATCCGGATGTATCGGGGGGCCGGCGCGGTTTCTGTTCCCGATCCAGCGTTGAACACTGCCTTACCCTTTGTCGCGGGATAGCCGGACAAAGCCATATCGAACCGGAGGAACTTTCGTGTTTGCTGTCGACGAACTCGTAGTATATCCCGCTCAAGGAGTGGGGAAAGTGGAGCGTATTGAAACCCAGGATATTGGCGGGGCATCTACAGAACTGTACATCGTACGTATACTCAGCAACAACGTTACGTTGATGGTCCCTGTGAGCAATGCCGTCAATGTCGGGCTGCGTGCCGTGTATACCTACAAACAGGCCCAGGAGATATTGGCCTATCTCGATGACCGTTCTGATTTCACCGGATACTCCGGTCAGAATTGGAACCGGCGGTACAGGGAGTATTCCGAGAAACTCAAGAGCAGTGATCTCAAGGACGTGGCGTATGTCCTGAAGGAACTCATTCTTATCGGGAAGGACAAGGATCTTTCCTTTGGCGAACGGAGGCTTCTTGAACAGGCCATGGGGCTCATTACCCTTGAGCTCTCTTTTGCTCTTGACAAAGATCAAAATGCTGTCAAAGAACAGATTGAAGCACTTTTTGCCGATATTTTGCAAAAAAATGAAGAGGAAAACGACGACGCCGAAGACGAATAGGCTGTTTTCCCCTAGGGCCATCATCTAAACCATTCACTCTTCTTTATATACGCATCCTTTCTCTCTTATCTTTAGGGAAACCAGAACATCCACACTTCTTCTCTATAATGTAATTCCACGACGACTACACTGTGTGGCAATATTTTTATTGCCCACGGTGTAGGTGTGCACGGCTGAATTTTTTTTAGCCTCAGCTATTTGATATGCCAGCGTCTTGTCCCCCAATTTATATATACAGGCAAATACCCGTCCTTTTGTTCCGCTACGGATTTTTGGACATGTGTGGCGTATAGAAACGTGTTTAGGTCTCGATGATCACTATTTTACGGAGCATTCTGTATGAACCTATCTGAATTGAAAACCAAAGCCATGGCCGAGCTGATGGAATTGGCCGGCCAGTACAAAATCGAAAACCCCAGCGGGATGCGCAAGCAGGAACTTATTTTTGCACTGCTCCAATCCTGTGCTTCCCAGAACAGAGCCATTTCAGGTGAAGGGGTCCTGGAAATCCTTCCAGACGGTTTTGGTTTTTTGCGCTCCCCCATGTACAGCTATATGCCCGGTCCTGATGACATCTATGTCTCTCCCTCCCAGATACGACGCTTCGGGTTGCGAACCGGGGATGTGGTTGTCGGGCAGATCCGGCCCCCCAAGGAAGGGGAGCGCTATTTTGCGCTGCTGCGGGTCAAGAGCATTGGATTCGAGAATCCCGAACACTCCAAGCGGGTCGTTCTCTTTGACAACCTCACCCCGATTTATCCTGACGAACGCTTCAGGATGGAAAACGGCAAAGAAAATTATCCCGCGCGCATAGTCGATCTTCTGGCACCGGTGGGCAAGGGACAGCGTGGGATCATCGTCGCCCCGCCACGGACGGGAAAGACAATGCTCATGCAGACCATAGCCAACTCGATCAATGCCAACCATCCCGATGCCTTCCTCATTGTTCTGCTCATTGACGAGCGGCCCGAGGAGGTCACGGATATGGAGCGCACGGTCAATGCCGAGGTTGTCAGCTCCACCTTTGACGAGCCCCCCCAACGCCATGTCCAGGTGGCAGAGATGGTCCTCGAGAAGGCCAAGCGGCTCGTGGAACGCAAGATGGATGTGGTCATTCTTCTAGACAGCATCACCCGTCTCGGACGGGCGTACAACGCGGTCAGCCCGTCCTCCGGGCGGGTACTTTCGGGGGGTCTCGATTCCAATGCCCTCCAACGTCCGAAACGGTTCTTTGGCGCGGCCCGGAACATCGAAGAAGGGGGCAGTTTGACCATTATTTCCACGGCCCTCATCGATACGGGATCGCGCATGGACGAGGTCATCTTCGAGGAGTTCAAAGGCACCGGAAACATGGAGATCTATCTCGACCGGCATCTTTCGGACAAGCGGGTCTATCCGGCCATTGATATCCACCGCTCCGGGACCCGGAAGGAAGACCTGCTCCTCTCCCCGGATGTCCTCAACCGCGTCTGGATCCTCCGCAAGGTCCTCTCCCCCATGAATTGCGTTGACAGCATGGAATTCTTGCTGGACAAGATGCGCAAGACCAAGAACAATAACGAATTCTTGGATATCATGAACCGCTGATCCGCTCCGGTTACCACGTCCCTCCGGAATATGCCAAAGATAAGGAGAAGACATGTCCCGCCTGGAATATTTCGGGTTGCCCTGCGAGGATGACTACGCAACCTGGCTCGACCTTCTCCATGTCGCCCCTTCTGCGCAGCTTTTGCAGCGCCTGGGTGATTTTCTTGAGGACTATCTGCGCGAAAAAAACCTCTCCTGCTATGTGCTTGGTGTTTCAGGAGGGATTGATTCGGGATTTTTGGCCGCCTTGCTCCATGCCCGGGCCATTCCTTTCCAGCCGTTTTCCCTAGTTATCCAGGGGAACCGCCCGGAGGAGGCGGAAAGGGCCGCGGCCATCTGCCGGGCCTATGGTCCCACAGGGGCATCCGTGCCCTGTTTGCAGACCCTGACCCCGCTCTATGATGAAGTCTCCTCTTTTTTAGGGCGGGTCTTTCCTGGAACCACCCCCATTGCCGAGGGCAACCTGAAGGCCAGAATGCGGATGGTCTTCTTGTACCATGCCGCCCAGTTGCTGGGAGGGTGTGTCCTGTCCACCGATCAGCTCGACGAATTCCTGACCGGATTCTGGACCCTGCATGGGGATGTCGGCGATGTCTCGCCGTTGCAGGTCATTCCCAAGACAACGGAATACGCTCTGGCCGGATTGCTCTGTGAAAGTTTGAAGGATCCCGGACCATTGCGTGCGACCATCGCCGCTACACCCACGGACGGACTCGGCATCACCCCCTCGGATCTCGATCAGCTGGCCATCTCTTCGTATTCGGAGTTGGAGGGGCTGTTCGAGGAGTATTTCCAGCTCAACAACCGGCATGACCAGGGAATTTCCCTGCCCAACGACCAGGACCGTCTCGACAGGATCAGGCAGACGACGGTGATCAAACGGTTCGAATCCACCCCGTTCAAACGCCAGGGGCCCATGGTCTTCAATCCGCTGTAACCCCCTGAAAACCCTTTGTCTTCCTTGGACGGTCCCATGTCCATATTTCCCGACGCCTCCCTTTTTCCGCGGATCTATTCCGTCCTCCGTTCCAAAATCCCGGGGCACGGGACAGCCCCCGCTGGAATGTGTGGGCTGTCCGGAACGATTGCTGCGCTCTGCTTGACCCTCTCCTTGGTCCTTGGCCCGGCCCAACCTGTTGCTTCCGCCCTCTTTGGGGAGTTTACCATCTCGGATGAAGCGGAGCTCGGCAGAAAGTTCAATGTTATGTTCCGGGCGAAATTTCCCCTTATCGAGGACCCGCAAATCGTCGATTATGTCCGGGATCTGACCCGGTCCGTGGTCGAGGTTATGCCGCCTATCTCCTTTCCCATAACCGTGAATGTCGTCCGGCACGGTTCCATGAACGCCTTTGCCACGGCAGCCGGGTATGTCTTTGTTTTCAGTGGATTGGTCCTCAACCTGGACAGCGAGGCCGAGCTGGTCGGGGTCATTGCCCATGAACTCGCGCATGTGCAGCAGCGGCATATCGCCCAGTCCATCGAGCATTCCCAGGTCGCCAGTGCCGGGGCCCTGGTGGGCATGCTCGCCGGGGTGTTTCTGGGTTCCCAGGGCAAAGGTGATGCCGCCGGCGGGGTCATGCTCGGAAGCATGGCCGGGGCCAAGTCGGCCATGCTCAGCTATTCACGGGAACATGAGCGGGAGGCGGACAATATCGGACTGACCGGTCTGGTCGAAGCGGGCTATGATCCCTACGGCATGGTCGAGGCGTTTGAGACCATCCGGCGCAAGACCTGGATGGGGGGCGGTGGCGACATCCCTGCCTACTATCTGACACACCCGGGCATCGAGGAGCGGATCGGGTACATTGAGCAGCGCATTGCTCGGTATCCGGAAGAGGTGCGCGCGCAACACAAGGACACCGGTCGGTTCGCTCGGGTCAAGATGCTCTTGCGGGCCCGGTACAGCCCCGCGGATATCGCCTTGGGATACTACGCGCATGAAGATGAGACGAAAATGTCCTGCCTGGACCGATTGGGCAAGGCGATCGTGCTCTCGCGGCTCAACCGTATCCAGGAGGCGGAAAAGACCTTTGCCGGTGCCCTGGCCTGTTCGCCGGACCGCGATCCCTTGTGGCTGCGGGAGATGGGCAGATTTTATTTCGAGTATGGGCAGCACCAGGACAGGGCGGTAGCCTATCTCCAGGAGGCGGTCATGCGTGATCCCCGGGACTTGATGGCCCTGTTTTTTTACGCGCGTATTCTGGCCGAAACCGGCAAGGTTGATGACGGCATTGCCATGATGCAGCGTATCCGGAAGCGTCTTCCCGAGGATGCGGAGATCCATTTTTATCTGGGCCGGATGTATGGCCAGAAAAAGGATATGTTCCACGCCTATCTCCATCTGTGTTACGCCCGGTTGTACCGCAACCAGGACCGGAAGTTCCGCCGGCGTCTGGCCGGTTTGAAAATGTATGCAACCACCGATGCCCAGAACAAGGAAATCGAAACCCTCCGGAAAATGTACGAGGAACGATCCCAGTACTGGTAGTTGACAGATATTGGGACCATCCTTTAACGAAACATTTTTTTAGAGATTTTACGAAATTTTAGAGATTTTGTAATTATTCAGCCGATCAGGGCTTGATCATGCATCCCCCCTTTCGGGAACGCCGATCGTCTGCTCGGCAATGCGTCGACGGATCCGCGGGGAATAGGGGCACACACTACAACCGAACACAATGACGATATACCCATTAGGCATTTCCAAAAAGGCCGGGCAGACGCCCGGCGTTCCCAGAAAAAGACACAACCTCATGGTGAGTTATCGTCCTGAATAGTTACGGGATGTTAGAGATTTTTGGGCGCCAAGAGGTTGTAGGGATCTTGAGGTTTTAGAAATTTTTTCATTTGTACTCACAGTTCGTCGCCAAGGAGGCTTCAATGTTTTTTGAAAGTGTGGCTTTTGCCATGGGACAGGCCGGTGGTGCCGGCGCTCAGGGAGGGGGGAACCCCATTGCTGCTTTTGCACCCCTTATTATCATGTTCGCCATTTTTTATTTTCTGCTCATCCGTCCGCAGCAGAAAAAGGCCAAGGAGCACAAGGAAACCCTGGGTAATCTCAAACGGGGGGACAGAATCGTCACCAGTGGCGGCATCTGTGGACAGATTGTCGATCTCAACGGGGACGTGGTGACCATCGATGTCGGGGAGAACACCAAGATCCAGGTCAAGCGGGCCTTCATTTCCGGTCTTGATCAGCTCGAAGAGACCCCGAAAAAGGAATCCAAGAAGGACAAGGGCAAGAAGAAATAATTATATTGGCCCGGATTAGCGCAGACTTTCTACGGAAAAGTCTGCGCTTTTGTGGTTGCTCTCGGCTGATATGTGCGAGACATGCGCTGAGGATAGCAGGTTTATTTTTTACATAAGGAATTTGGAGATGAATGGTAGCTTACGCTGGAGGGTAATTCTTACCTTGGTTGTGGCGGTCGTTGCTCTTGCATATGTCCTCCCGTCATTTCCCAGGCTCCAGACATCGGGTCTAAAAAAGATTCTTCCCGCAAGCGAGATCAATCTCGGTCTCGATCTCAAGGGGGGAATCCACCTGACACTCGGGGTTGATGTGGAAAAGGCGGTACTCAATTCCCTGGCCCAGATGGGGCAGGATATAAGGGCCGAATCCCGGGAAGAGGGGGTTCTGGTCCTCCGTCCCAAGGTGGGAGAAAGGGGAGAACTGACATTTTTGCTCCTGAAGAAAGAACAGCAGGGAGCTCTTGAAGATATCCTTGCTTCAAGCTTCAATCATCTCAAGATACTCGGGAAAACGATCAAGGACAACGGACAGGTTGTCTATGCTATGGGCCTGAAACCGGAATACCGGGCCAAGCTGGAAAAGATGACCCTCGAACAGGCCGTCAAGACCATCCGGAACCGCATCGACCAGTTCGGTGTGGCCGAGCCCGATATCCGCAAACAACAGGACAACCGTATCCAGGTCCAACTCCCGGGACTTGAAGACCCGCAGCGGGCCATCAAGATCATCGGCAAGACCGCCCATCTCGAGTTCATGCTCGTGGACGAAGAGGCCGATGTCGCCAAGGCGGTCAAGGGGATTCTTCCTCCCGGCGACGGTCTGTATCAGCTCCAGAAGCGCCGGGGCGACGGTTCGTATGCCAAGCAGCCCATCGTGCTCAAAAACGATGTGGTCATGACCGGGCAGTATATTACCGACGCCAAGACCCAGTTCGATTCCTACGGACAGGCCTATGTCAGCCTGACCTTCAACAGCCGTGGGTCCAGGATCTTCGAACGGGTGACCGGAAACAACGTCAAGAAACGTTTGGCCATTGTCCTCGACGGCAAGGTCTATTCCGCCCCGACCATCCAGGAACAGATCAGCGGGGGCCGGGCGAGCATCACCGGCCATTTCACCACCGACGAGGCCCATGATCTGTCCATCGTTCTGCGTGCCGGTTCCCTGCCCGCGCCGGTGACCATCCTCGAGGAACGCAGCGTGGGACCATCCCTTGGCCAGGAATCCATTGAAAAGGGTGTTTTTTCAACGGTCTTTGGTATGGTTCTGGTTCTGGTCTTCATGGTCATCTACTACCGTTTTGCCGGGATCGTCGCCGATACGGCCCTGATCCTGAATATCGTTCTCATTCTGGCTGGTCTGGCCGCGTTTGGTGCCACCCTGACCTTGCCGGGCATCGCCGGTATCATCTTGACCATAGGTATGGCCGTTGACGCCAACGTGCTTATCTTCGAGAGGATACGCGAGGAGCTGCGTAAAGGGCTCTCGGCCAAGGCCGCCATCAAGGAAGGATTCGGCCGGGCCACCCTGACCATCCTCGATGCCAATGTGACCACGATTATCGCCGCGATCATTCTGTATCAGTTCGGGACCGGACCGATCCGGGGGTTTGCCGTGACCCTGACGCTCGGTATCTGTGCATCCATGTTTACGGCCATCTTTGTTTCCAGGATCATTTTCGATCTGTGGGTCGAGAAACGTAAACCCGGCGCAACACTGAGCGTATAGAGGAGATTTTTGGAAATGGGACTTCAGATTATCAAGCCAGACACCAATTACAATATCATCGGGTTGAGAAAGGGCGCTTTCATTCTCTCCGGGATTCTTATTCTCATCGGGTTGGCCTCCCTGATATACAAGGGCGGACCCAAATACGGGATCGATTTCGCCGGCGGCATCGTCGTCCAGGCCAAGTTCCAGGACGATGTTGAAGTCAAGGGGATCAAGGATGCCCTGGCTCCTCTGGACCTTCCCGGGCTGGCCGTGCAACGGTTCGGTGAGGCCGGGGCCAACGAGTATCTCATGCGCACCTCGCAGGGAACCCTGAAGGCAGAGGAGGTACGCAACCAGGTCAAGGAGGCGTTGACCCAGGGGCTTTCCGGCAAGACCTTTGAGATCCAGCGGCTGGAAATGGTCGGACCCAAGGTGGGGGCGGATCTGCGGGCCAAGGCCCTCGAGGCCCTGTTCTATGCGGTCCTGCTTATCGCCATCTACATCTCCGGGCGGTTCGAGCAGCGGTGGATGACCGCTGGTATCATGGCGGCCGGATTGGCGGGAGGGATCTATGTGCTCCAGCTTTTGAGCCTGCCCATCACCTATCTCATTGTCGCGGCCATGGTTATCACCGTGGGGCTATGTTGGTATTTGAAACTCAACTACGCCCTTGGGGCGGTGGTCGCCCTGATCCATGACATCACCATCACCGTCGGGATATTCTCCCTGCTGGACAAGGATTTTGACCTGACCATCGTGGCCGCTCTCCTGACCATTCTCGGGTACTCCCTCAATGACACGATCATCGTTTTTGACCGGATCCGGGAAAATATCCACACCAAGACGGCCAAGACAATGCGCGACATCATCAACACCAGCATCAACCAGACCCTGAGCCGGACCCTGCTGACATCGGGAACCACCCTCCTCGTGGTCCTGGCCCTGTACCTTTTTGGCGGCGGGGTGATCCATGATTTCGCCTTTGCCCTGCTCATTGGTGTGGTCGTTGGTACCTACTCCTCGGTCTACGTGGCCAGTCCCATTCTGCTCGGGTTCTCCAAGAACCAGCCCACGGATGCCGGCAAGGTCACGGCTGCGGCCGAAGCCTCCTGACCGTTCCAAGTAAACGATATCCAGCGACGCAAAAAGGCGGTCCCGGAAGGGGCCGCCTTTTTTGCGTAAAGATTGCTCGAGACCGTTTAATCCGGTTCTACCAATTTCCACTATTTGTCTACACGGTTCTCCAGATTTTTCAGAGAGAGCGCCTGGTTTTTTGGCGAGATGGCTTCTATCTATTTGAAATATAATTAATTATGAAAAGGCACGGAAATTTCATGTGCCATATAATCAGGAGTGCCCCCTCTCCCCTGTCCCTCGGACGGAAGATCGCATGTCGGTGTAAAGGGGCCTGCACTGATCCCGGTGCAGGGAAGGGGGCAGGGTACATTGGACCATATCGCATTCTTCTCGAAATATCTGACAACCCGCACACCAAGGAGGCGGCAATGAAATTTTGGACCCTTTGTTCCGTAATGGCTTTTTTCTGTTTGTGTACCACGGCAATGGCCGATACCATTGTCTACCCGTCCACGACGCAATGGATCTCCACCGGAAACTCCGGGGGTGGTTCCAGCGCCATCACCGATACCATGCCGGACGGGACCGGCGGGCAGGGATCCCTTGAAATGACCGGGGACAGGACGCGGTTCGTAAGCGGGAACCCCTGGGGGAGCCACGTGGGGGAGGCCTTTGGCAAGCTGTCTGATGTCGAGTCGTTTGCCTTTTCATGGAACATCGCCATGGACAGCGTGAGCAATCTGCATCCGGACTATACCCCGGCGCTCCGCCTGCACCTCTATGACCCCAACCCACAGGGGGGCAACCTGCACCAAGGCCGTTCGAACAATATTGAACTCATCTGGGAGGGTGCCTACAACGGTGCCTATGGATCGACCACAAAGGGGACCTGGTATACATCTGGTGCCGATGATGATTTTTGGCGTTATGATGGCGGGGTTACCCTGGACAATGGTGCCCAGCAGAACCTGCAGCTCGCCGAGTGGAGCGCGGGGACCGATTCCGCAGGAACCCCCTGGTTCAGCGGGGACACCCTGGTCATGGGCCTCAGTCTTGGGGTGGGATCCTCGGCAGGGGAGGATTACCATGCCTTTACCGATATGGTCACCCTTGATTTTGCAGGTCAGGAGCCTACGACGTATAATTTTGAACCCAACGCCGTACCCATCCCCCCATCCCTGCTCATGTTCGGGGCGGGATTCCTTGGCCTTGTCGGTCTGCGATTCCGCAACCTGTTTTCTTGAGGATCGAATAACGAGCGTTTTGTACGAGACACGGCAGTGATATGGTTGCTGTATGGGCCGGGTTCCTAGGGAACCCGGCCTTTTTTTGTCTTTTTTGGTGTATGCAAACCTCTTTGCCTGCAATGGCCTGGTCTACTTTTTCCCAAAGATCGCAGCGGGTTTGGTCGTATCACCGTTGGCATTGGGGAAGTCCTTGAAGACGACCGCCTTGGTCCCGGTATCAAGGAGATGGCGGGCCTCGGCCATGAAATCGTTGAACCGGTGCTTGCACTCATAGAATCCGTGCCACCAGGTATAATCCGGGGCCATCATGGCCGTGCCCATGCGTGCCCGGCGGCCCTCGTGGTGCCAGAGCTCGTAGAACTCCACCTCCAGCTTTTCGTCGAAGAATCTGGACTTGTCCAGGGCACCCTTGGCGTAGAGTTCATCGAGCATCATCTTGGCCGGCTTGAAATACACGTTGTTGTACTCCTCCACGGCCCTGTCCAGCTTGACGTAATGGGCGTCCACCCAGCTCTTGCCGTGGCATTGCATGCAGATGGCCTTCATTTTTTTCTGCTCGGCCACCCCACTGGTTGGGGCCGGGAAGGGCTTGAAGTTTTCGGGCCGAACCGTGAGGGGGGCCTGGAGTTCCCAGCCCAGCCGTTCGGTCACGTCATGGGTGGTCATGACCGAACCGGAACCGGACATGTGGCAGGCCGCACAGCTCGGGCTCCTGTAGTCCACCCCGGCCGTCCAGGTGGACGGGGCCGCCGACCAGTTATAGGTATGGCCGAAGGCGTCGTAGATGGCCCCATGCTTGGATTCCGTATAGATTTCTATTTGCGGATGGTCGGGCCCCAGATGGCACTGGCCGCATGCCTCGGGCTTTCGGGATTCCTCCACCGAGAATTTGTGCCGAGTATGGCAGGAGGAACAGCTGCCGAGGGACCCGTCCATGTTCAGCCGTCCCACGCCCACATTGGGCCAGGTGGCGGGATCGATGCGCCCGTCCCCGGTCTTCTTGAGTATGGTTCCGTGGCAGTAGTAACAGCCTGCCGTACGTTCCCAGTCACTGTTCATACCCTTGTTCAGCCAGGGATCAAGCTTCCAAATGATCTCAAGGGTGTTGGCATGTTTGCTTTTGGAATACTGCTTGACTTCGTCTGGATGGCAGCGGGAACAGTCCTTTGGGGTGACCGCTGCGGCCACGGGGACGCGGTATTTTTTCACCCCCCATGGGTTGTCCGAACGTTGATACTGTTTGTAATGGACGTCCGAGACATCGGGATCATGCTCCTTGGCCTGATGGCAGTCGATGCAGGTGATGTTGGCGCTGGCGTGTCGACTGCTCGCCCAGTCCACGAACAGACCGGGTGATTCCATTTTGTGGCATTCAATACACGCCTTGGCCTGCTCGGACATGCCCCGTTCGATGCGGAATTCCTTGGCCTTTTCCATCTGGGCCGCAGCGGGAATGGCAACCCAGAATGCAAGCAGCAATGCGATGACGAATCCTGTTTTGATGTAGCCGGTCATAAATCCCTCCTTGGCGAAAGATGGTTGCATGATGATCAGCAATTCTCGGTTACGATGAGCACACAATCAACAATCCTGGTAAAAAATACAGGTATTCTATAGTTCTTTGCATATGAACTGATACATGATATTCTGTATAACCCTTTTTAATTCCTGTAAAAATGCAAAGAAATAAGTATCAATTGATCTGCGAAGTACTATAGTATGTCGAGTCCTGAAAAAAAGTTGTCACTGTTCGAACCGGATTTTTGTCCAATTCCGTCATCCCGGCGCAGGCCGGGATCTTGAAGGCCCAAAAAGCGTCCCAGTCGTCAACGCAACCCCAAACCCGGGGAGATCCCGGATCAAGTCCGGGATGACGCATTTGACTCCCACCTCCCTGCCTCCCCGCCTCCCGCTTCATCTCCCGCAGTTACTTAAAACTTAAAACATAAAACCGTCTGTTCTCTACTTCTGACAGGTCTTGTAATCGTAAAGATCCCGCTCGTTGTGCACGAGGTCGTAGTGGCAATCCACGCACTTTTTTTCATACCCGGGACGTGGGTAGAGCACCTGCTTGTGGGCGAGCATGGCCCCCCGGTTTCTGGGCAGATAGGCGATGTTGCGGTGGCATTTCTGGCACTGGTCGTTTTTGAAGGTGGTATAGGCCCTGGCCCGGTTCTTGGCGTGGTCATAGTCTTCGGGGCCGTCCATGGTCAGGTGGACGAAGACGTCTTTGAGGCCGTGCAGGGTCTTGGTGTAGAAAAAATTGACCGTGTCGTGGGGAGCGGGGAGATGGCAGTCCATGCAGTCGGCCACGAATCCCTGGTCGTTGTTCACGTGGGTTGACGTCTTCCAGGTATTGTAGGCCCAGCGGATCTCATGGCAGGAGGCGCAGAAATCAGGGGTCGAGGTCCTGACCATGGTGTAATAGGTCATGCTGAACAGTGGGAAGGCGATGATGATACCCAGGATGATCCATAGAAGCGGACTGAATTTTTTCATCATTTCCTCCCGGAAGTTGCAGTTTGAAGGATAGATACTGGGGATCCCTCGGGCCTCTGGATTCCAATGGGCTGCTTGAGCCGTAGCTGATATTTTCAGGTGTGGCAAGATGACGGTGATTTTTTTCGTTCAATCGTCCCTCCCTGCGAGCGCCGAGCGCCGGCTCGGCATCTCACGGCCATGCCGGTACGCATACACGTACATACTCCATACCCCCATTCCCCAAAATTCTCTCTTTTTCCCGAGACATCCGTAGGGGCAATTCATGAATTGCCCGTTTTTGGAGCCCCCCGGGAGGGGCTCCAAAAACATTCTTCTGTATGTGCTGCAATGCTGATTTTTGCGAGTGACCTTACGGATGTGCCTGCAAAAAAAGATTTTTGCAGGCAAGGCTAAGGTTTGAGTTGAAAGTTTTAAGTAAAATCAAGTTGTTACAAAACATGGTTTTGAGCTCGAACCTTGTTTTTCGACTTTTTGCAGGATCATACTTACGGGTTGGATGAATTTGTATGGCAATGTAAGTATTTGAAAAAACATTCTTGTAGTTCATTTTGATCAGGAGTACGGGGAAGCATTTCATAGATGTTCGACAACGTCGAAGAACAGCTGTCCTGCAAGACGGGTCCCAGAAGATGGAACCGCAATGGCCGTCTCCGGAAAGGTTATGGGGTGTCTGATGCGACGGGGCACAGAACTCAAGATCCTGGAACCGGCCCGGCTGTGAGAAAAGGTGCGGGAGATCGTGAAGAGGATGCGGAAAATCGGTGATGCGGCATAAAATCGAAAAAAAATTGCAGCTCAGACTCTACAGGTAGGGTCTGAGCGAAAACTAATGGTTGATCCCGGAGAAAATAGGGTGGTAGGGTGGAGGACGTTTTTCTTTTGTCAAATCAAGCAACAACCATTGCGGGGATTAAAGTGGACAACGTGCTGAAAAACAAAATGTATTATGCGCATACGAAAGAGAATGAACCTCCTAAAAAATGGCAACCACTTGAAGATCACCTTGAATCTGTTGCCGACATCGCATCGAAATGTGCCGCTCATTTCAACGCCTCCGATTGGGGAAAAATCGTTGGAAGATTGCATGACATCGGAAAACTCAAACCCGCATTCCAACAAAAGCTGATTCAAAATTCCTCGATTCATGTTGACCACAAAAGTGTCGGTGCCAAGATAGCCTACGATCTCTTGAGTGATCCCGGAAAATTATTGAGTTATTGTATCGCGGGGCATCATGGAGGACTGCCCAATTGGGGACATTCGCGAACGGATGGAAGCATTTCCTTAAAGGCACTCCTGAACGAAGCTGAGGACATTCCCAGTGACGTCGTCGAGATGTTGATTGAGGGGAACAGGACTTTGGCTCTGCCTTTCCAGCCCACTAACGCATTTCAACTGACGTTTTTTACCCGGATGCTTTTCTCGGCGTTGGTAGATGCGGATTTCCTCGACACCGAACATTTTTTACAGCCTGAAAAGTCCGATCTCCGCAAACCAGGACCATCTCTCCCCGTGTTACTTCAAACGTTGGAAAACAAACTGGCCGGATTCAAGGCGGAAGGTCATATAAATCGCCTCCGTGCGGAGATCCTCAATCACTGCCGAAATTCTTCCCGGCTCCCTCCCGGTCTGTTTACGCTGACCGTACCCACAGGTGGAGGAAAGACCCTCTCGTCCATGGCCTTTGCTCTTCTCCATGCTATCAAACATGGATTACGACGGATTATTTACGTTATTCCCTACACTTCTATCATTGAACAAAACGCAAAGGTTTTTCGTGAGATTTTTCCTGAAAATTCGGTCATCGAACATCACAGTAATTTTGATGATACCCCATCGGATGAAGGGAAAGATCAACAGCAGGCAACTCTGCGTCATCGTCTTGCCTGTGAAAACTGGGATGCTCCCGTTGTGGTTACAACCAGCGTTCAGTTTTTTGAATCCCTTTACGCAGCGAAACCCTCTCGGTGTCGCAAACTACACAATCTCGCTGAATCGGTCATTATCCTTGATGAAGCGCAGATGCTCCCGGTGGAATACCTGAATCCTTGCTTGAGGGCACTTGAAGAACTTTCTTTGAATTATCGTGCAAGTGTCGTCCTTTGCACAGCGACTCAACCTGCCTTGAATAAACGTGAGGAATTCACTGTCGGGCTTGAAGGGATTCGTGAAATCGCCCCTGATCCGGATCGTATGCATATAGAATTTCGGAGAACTCGCCTTGAATCCATCGGCGTACGTTCCCTTGACCAGATTGCCGATCTTGTCGGTAAAAAGGAGCAGGTACTCTGCATTGTGAATA
This sequence comes from Desulfoplanes sp., assembly GCF_054921335.1. Lineage (NCBI taxonomy): Bacteria > Pseudomonadati > Thermodesulfobacteriota > Desulfovibrionia > Desulfovibrionales > Desulfoplanaceae > Desulfoplanes > Desulfoplanes sp. The sequence continues at coordinate 73,631 of NZ_JBUDSQ010000004.1, forward strand.
CCCGACAACGGGCAGGTGAATTGTTTGAAAAAGTTTGTAACCAGCCGGGAGCAATGCATCTGAGCGCCTTGATGTGCCCGGCGCACCGTTCAAAGGTCATCTCCGATATTAAACAAATCCTGAAAGCGGGTCGACCATGTAGAGTGATTAGTACACCGCTCGTCGAGGCTGGAGTGGATTTGGATTTTCCAGAGGTGATCCGGGAAATAGCCGGACTTGATTCCATTACCCAGGCGGCAGGACGCTGCAATCGCGAAGGAAAAAAGAACGGACTCGGAGTCGTGACCACCTTTGTGCCGGAAGGGGGCGTCGTACCGGCTTTTAGACAGGCCGCATCAAATACGGAAACCACACTGCGAAAATATGGGAATGATCCTTTTTCTCCTGCTGCCATAAACCATTTCTTTTCAGAAACCTATTGGTTGAAAAAAGATCTTCTCGATAAAAAAAAGATACTTGAAGAATTCAATATCCCGAAGCCTAAATGGGCATTCCGCGATGTGGGGAACCGTTTTCGTCTCATAGAAAACGACATGATCCCGATAATCATACCTTTTAATGATGATGCGCAAAGTTTGATCACGGCTTTGCGGTATGCCGATCATGTAGGAGGGATATTGCGTCGACTACAGCAATATACAGTGCAGATTTACAGATATCAGCTACTAGCACTCTCTGAAGCCGGGGCGATTGAATATTTGAACGATCGTTACCGCGTTTTAGTTGACGGTTCTGCTTATGATATCGTTTTTGGGCTAAAAATTTCTCGTGATGTTGCAGTGGACCATTCATTGATTTTTTAACATAGCGAGATTTGAGTTCGGAATCATTGACAAAATCAGAATTTAGAAAGAGATTGTCCGGGAGCGAAGGCGTGGATTGAAACATTAAGTTAAATAATTGCAGGGCATTAACTAACGTCGCCTTCGCTTTTTTATTGGGATGTCGAATACAATATTCATTAAATTAAAAAATTAATTGACTTCCCTAAAAAACAAAGCCTAGAGAAATTTTTAAAGCTATTTTGCAATCTATATATTCACCTCGAAAATGAGGAGGACGTGATGAGTCAAGGAATAAAACTCAAGGTCTGGGGCGATTACGCCTGTTTTACTCGCCCTGAAATGAAGGTTGAACGGGTCAGTTACGATGTCATGACGCCTTCAGCAGCACGGGGTATTCTGGAAGCCGTCTATTGGAAACCCGCGATCAAGTGGGTGATCGATCGTATCCACGTCATGAAGCCTGTGCGTTTCGATAACATCAGACGCAATGAGGTGGCCGCAAAAATTCCTCTCAAAGGGAAGACCGGTGTGAATACTGCCATGAAGAATGGCAAGGGATGTCTCCGGCTTTTTATTGAAGACAACCGCCAACAGCGTGCCGCCATGGTCTTAAGAAATGTAGAGTATATCATTGAAGCGCATTTTGAATACACTTCCGATCAGGATCGAAATGATGGGAAACATCTGGATATATTCAAACGTCGTGCAGGTAGAGGGCAGTGCTTTCATCGTCCGTATCTGGGTTGTCGAGAGTTTGCCGCCTTTTTTGAGCTGGTTGATGACGACATTCCCTCTTCGCTGTTGAGCGGCGAACAAGATTTGGGCTGGATGCTCCATGATATCGATTATACAAGCGGAATGCAGCCTTACTTTTTCCGGCCTGTCATGCACGATGGTGTGATCGACTGCACTCAGGCGAGGAGGTAAATTCATGATTCTGCAAGCACTTGATAATTACTATCATCGCTTAGCTGAGGATGAAAATAAGGACATTTCTGAATTCGGATTCGGCAAACAGGGAGTTCATTTTTGTTTGACTATCAATCAAGAGGGAGTGCTTCTTGGAAATCCGATGGATTTGAGAGACGAAAAGGGGAAACCCCTGAAAATCGAGGTCCCCGGGCCTGTCAATCGGGCTAACAAGGTAACAGCCAATTTTGCTTGGGACAATACCGGTTATGTCCTTGGTGTGGATGATAAAGGCAAACCTGAGCGTACTGCTAAAACGAATAAAGCATTCAAATCCCTTGTCGCGGAAGTTTTGGGAGATGTTGAAGATGATGGGGCAGTGGCGCTCAACGCCTTTTTAGAATCCTGGAATCCAGAAGATGCAAATGCTCTTATGGGCTGGGATGGAATGCTGGATTCGAATATTGTTTTTCGTTTGGATGGGGATAGGGCGTTTTTGCATGAACGAAGAGCATTTCGCAACGCATGGTCAGATTATCTGGCCAAAAACGGTTCCCACCATACGGGAATGTGTCTTGTGACAGGTAAAGTAAATACCCCTATCCCTAATACACATCCTAAAATAAAAGGTGTTCCTGGTGCCCAAACTGCCGGCGCTTCACTGGTTTCCTTTAATTTCGATTCAGCCGTTTCATTCGGGAAAAAGCAGAACCTCAATGCTCCTATTTCAGAACAGGTCGCCTTTGCGTACACGACTGCACTGAATAATCTACTGGCACCAGGCAGCAATCGTAAAGTGCAGATCGGTGACACTACGACTCTTTTCTGGACCGATTCTCCGACCCCAGCGGAAACTTTTTTCGGATTGTCTGTAGGTGGGAAATCTGCTGAAGATAAGGGACTGGCAAAAGAAATCGAGCAGTTTTTGGACGCCGTATCTAAAGGCGATTGTCCCGAAGAACTGGGGAATCCTGAAATTCCGTTTTACATCCTGGGGCTTTCACCAAATGCAGCCAGAATTTCAGTCCGCTTTTGGAATGTCAGTACTGTTGGGAGCATCGCCCGAAATATCGGAAAGCATTTCAATGCACTCGAGCTGAAACGCAGTTTTGAAAGCGAACCTAAGCATCCTCGCCCATGGTGGTTGCTTAAAGAGCTTGCTCCCCAGAGAGATTCTCGAAACATATCGCCCCTTTTAAGTGGGCAACTTCTCCGGGCCATTGTCCAGAATCAGCCCTATCCCCGCACTCTATTGACCGCAGTGATTACACGTATTCGGGCTGATAAGGAAATCAACTATTTAAGGGCCTGTGTCCTTAAAGCATATCTTACTCGTAACGCGAAACAGGAGATCAGCATGGCACTTGATAAACAAAACCGTGATATAGGCTACCGGCTTGGCAGATTGTTCGCCATTGTGGAACGGATTCAGGAAGATGCTGTTCCGGGCTCAAACTCTACTGTCAGGGATCGATTTTTTGGATCAGCTTCGGCAACTCCGGGTAGAACGTTTCCAATCATCTTGCGTAACGTTCAACATGGAATTGCAAAAATTCGAAAAACAAAAATGGGTTGGGCAGTCACTTTGGAGAAATTAATTCAGGAAATTTTGGAAGAAATCGATTCGCGGACAGGTTTTCCGGCAACTCTTGATCTGAAAAAACAGGGAATGTTTGTCTTGGGATATTATCAGCAGCGGCAAGATCTTTTCACCAAAAAAACCGACAAAGTGGAGGAATAAACCATGAGCGCAATAAGCAACCGTTATGAATTTGTGTATCTGTTTGACGTAGAAAACGGTAATCCCAATGGTGACCCTGATGCGGGCAATATGCCACGAATTGATCCGGAAACAGGGCATGGTCTTGTGACTGATGTCTGTCTTAAACGTAAAATCAGAAACTTTGTCGAAATCGCCAAAGGAAACGAAAACGGCCACCATATTTATGTCACGGAAAAGGCTGTACTCAACCGGAATAATGAGCTGGCCTACAAGGCCCTTGAACTAAAGCCGGAAAAAAAGAAACTTCCCAAGGATCAGCAAAAAGCGCGTGAATTGACCCGGTGGATGTGTGATAATTATTTCGACGTACGCAGTTTTGGTGCTGTGATGACCACGGAAGTCAATTGCGGTCAGGTTCGTGGACCGGTTCAGCTGACATTCGCCAAGAGTATCGAGCCGATCATGCCCTCCGAGATAAGCATAACTCGCATGGCAGTTACCAATGAAAAGGATCTGGAAAAAGAGCGGACTATGGGACGCAAGTTTATCGTTCCCTATGCCCTATATCGGGCTGAGGGGTATATCTCCGCACACCTGGCTGGTGGCGACAAAGGCACGGGATTTTCCGATGATGATTTGGAACTTTTATGGCAATCTCTCGCCAATATGTTCGACCATGATCACTCAGCGGCCAGGGGAAAAATGAACGCTCGTGGATTGATCGTTTTCAAGCATGACAGCGCATTAGGAAATGCTCCAGCTCATAAATTGTTCGATAGTGTTTCTATTTCCCGAAAGGCCGAATCCGAAGGACCTGCCCGATCCTTTAATGATTACGAGGTTTCGATTGATGAAACCGGCGTACCAAAAGAGGTGACTTTAGATGTAAAATTCTAGCAACGTGCTTGAATGTGCCTATAATGACGGAGGGGTTGGCTCTCATTGAGTTAGATGATCGAATTGTTTCGGTTAAATTAATCCGTAATTTCGAAATTTTTTCGGAATATTTTAGGAACTGGAGCGTTGGATCGTCAGGCAGTTGTTGCAAAAAATACAACAACTGCATCCGAAGTATCAGATGCAGTGCTCTTCATTTGACAACAAAAGGGGGGGCTCCCCCGAAGATCATCAATCTCCTCACCGAAGAGTAGCGAGTACCAGCATGTATCAGGAATCCGACCTCTTCCAGCTCTCTGCTTTGCAGCACTATCTCTTCTGTCCCCGGCAGTGTGGTCTTATCCATCTGGAGCAAATCTGGATGGAAAATCGCTACACTGCCGAGGGGCAGTTGCTGCATTCGCGGGTCGATACCGAGCGGGTTGAAATCCGTGGGGATCGGAAGATCGCTTCCAGCCTCCTGATCAGGTCCTTGCGGCTCGGGGTTTCTGGGAAGGCGGATGTGGTGGAGTTTCACAAGCGAGAAGGAATATGGGTTCCTTTTCCTGTGGAGTACAAGCGAGGGCGTCCCAAGGCCAATGATTCCGATCGGGTTCAGCTGTGCGCTCAAGCCATGTGCCTCGAGGAAATGTTGGATACCGCTGTTCCTTGCGGGGCCCTTTTTTATGGAAAGCGCAAACGCCGTCTTGAGGTGGATTTTGATCATGCCCTTCGAGCCACGACAGAAGATACGGCCAGGGCCGTTCACGATATGCTTGCAGGAGGGGTGACCCCAACGGCCAAGCGCAGCAAGAAGTGCGCGACATGTTCTTTGCTGGAGGTGTGCATGCCGGAAAAAACAGGGAGTAGTCGTTCCGCATCCAGATATCTTTCTTCGGTTTTCTCGCTATGAAAAAACATCTCAACACCTTGTTTATCACCACCCAGGGGACCTATCTCGCCAAAGAAGGGGAATGCGTCCTGGTTCGTGTGGATCAAAAGACCGTGGCAAGGATTCCTGTTCATACCCTGAGGGGCATTGTCTGCTTTGGTAAGGTTTCCTACAGTCCTTATCTGCTGGGACATTGTGCCCGAAACAATGTGACCATTTCCCACCTCACGGAATATGGAAAATTTCTGGCGGCAATGCGGGGACCTGTCTCCGGGAATGTGCTTTTGCGGAGGGAGCAGTACAGGAAGGCCGATGATCAGAATGCATGCGGGAGCATTGCCAAATCCGTTCTTGCCGGAAAAATAGCCAATTGCCGGACCGTGTTGCAGCGTGGAGCGCGGGATCATGGGGATAAGGGAAATGGGGAACGTCTTCGCAATGCCGCTGATCAGCTGACCTCGTCTCTGCAGCGATTGAAACGGACGTTTCAGGTGGATTCGTTGCGCGGTATCGAAGGAGATGCCGCAAATACGTACTTTGGTGTTTTTAACGGCTTGATAACATCCAGGGAGTCCTGTTTCGGTTTTACCGGCCGGAATCGTCGTCCACCTCTTGATCCCTGTAATTGTTTATTGTCCTTTTTGTATACCCTGCTCGTTCATGACGTGCGTAGTGCCCTTGAATGTGTCGGGCTTGATCCGGCAGTCGGGTACCTGCATAAGGACAGACCGGGCAGACCAAGTCTTGCGCTTGATCTCATGGAGGAATTTCGTCCTTTTTTCGTCGATCGCCTTGCCCTGACATTGGTCAACAGAGGACAGCTTGCTCCCAAGGATTTCAAGCATACGGAAAGCGGAGCTGTGCATTTAAGTGACGGAGCCCGCAAGACGCTGCTCGTGGCGTATCAGAACAGAAAACAGGAGGAGGTGACCCATCCGTTTCTCAAAGAAAAAATGACCATCGGCATATTATGGCATGTTCAGGCGCTGCTTCTGGCCCGTCACATCCGAGGAGACCTTGATGCGTATCCGCCGTTTGTCTGGAAATAGGAGGACGATCCGATGATGGTGCTTGTCAGCTACGATGTTTCCCTCAAAGACGCCCAAGGCCCGCGGCGGTTACGCCGTATTGCCAAAGTCTGTACGAATTATGGTCAACGGGTTCAATTTTCAGTGTTTGAATGTATCGTGGACCCGGCGCAATGGACAAACCTGAAGGCCCAATTGATCCGGGAGATGGACGAGGACAAGGATAGTCTTCGGTTTTATTTTCTGGGAGCCAACTGGGAGAAACGGGTTGAACACATCGGGGCTAAACCTGGAATCAACCAGCAAGGTCCCCTGGTCTTATAGCCGCGAACCGCGAGAGGACATGGGTTTACAGAGAGGTTCGCGGTATTTTTTTGTGATGTATTTTGATGTGTTGGAATGTGATTAGTTTTCAGAAGTTTTTTTTGTTTTTTGTTGTACCCCGTTCGCGGAATGGTATCTGGGAAATTAGGCTGGATATGGGTTCGTGAGCGGGCGGTCGCCCCTCGTGCAGGGGCGTGGATTGAAACAGGCCCCATCCGCGTTGCAACGGGCTGGGAGCTGGTCGCCCCTCGTGCAGGGGCGTGGATTGAAACTGGCAGGGGGTTACGCGGTGACCATCGACGAACTGTCGCCCCTCGTGCAGGGGCGTGGATTGAAACGGCAGATATCCACGACGCTGTCCGTATGATCGGGTCGCCCCTCGTGCAGGGGCGTGGATTGAAACACCGCGAGCGCCCAGGTATCGGGCAGCTTTGCGCTGGTCGCCCCTCGTGCAGGGGCGTGGATTGAAACATGTTCCGAAAAAATAATTCGGGGTTTCGATGGTCGCCCCTCGTGCAGAACGTAAGTGGGGACAGGTCGAAAATTCTCTTCCGGGAACGCCGAGCGTCTGCTCGGCAATGCGTGTACGAACCGGCAGGAAACAGGGGGAATGGTGCCGTCGGACTCAACGATGACGATATATACCCCTGGGCATTATCCGAAAGGCCGAGCAGACGCTCGGCGTTCCCAGGAAAAGATACCCCCTCATGCCGAGTTATCGTGCTGAATAGTTACGTTTTTTCTTGTGGGTTTTTGGACAGGAAGGGATGGTGGAGATGGGGATTTTATCTGAGTCTATCTGGCCCAGTTTTCAACCGTTAAAAACGGAATCCGTTGAAATTCTTTCTCATTGTTTGTGACAAGCACCAAATTTTCGCTCAACGCATGGGCTGCTATCAACAGATCGAGCGGACCGATACTGTTTCCTTTGGATTCAAGATATGATCTGATTTCACCATAGTATATCGAGGCGTGATCATCGTATGAAAGAATTTCAAAAGGTGTAAGAAATTCTTCCAAGCGTTCCATGTTCTTTTTGGGATATGAGCTTTTATATACGCCATAACAAAGTTCTGAGACGGTAATGCTCGATATGCCCAATTGACCGATGTCTTGATCTTTGAATTTTTGAATGACCCTGATTGGTTTTTTATTCATTATGTAGATACAGATATTGGTATCAATCAAATATTTCATCGAGTCCCGACCTTTTTTGTTGTAGATCCGGCTGGTTTCGTTCGGGCATGAAAGGCTGGTCGTACTTCATTACATTTGCTTCCCAAGTATTCCATATCGTTTTATTTTTTGGAATCAGAAGAATCCCCCGGGAAGTTTTTTTTATGTATACTTCATCACCTTCGAATCGATATTCTTTCGGCAAACGAAGGGCTTGGCTCCGACCGTTCATGAAGAGCTTGGCTGTATCCATTATGTCCTCCATATGGTATATATTGTAAGGTATATATCGTGGACAGGCGTGTCAACGTCAGGGTTATGCTTGTATGCGTACTGGTGGACTTGGTTTATGATTACGAGTGACGCTGATCACGCTCAATAGGGGACTGGTCGATGCCGCGCTGATCGTTAAGCTTTTCCCGGGATACTGGGCGATCACGGCCCGGGCCCTTGCGATCCAGTTCGCCACGGCCTGGCTGGTGTTCGTGCTGACCCGCAAGCATTTTTTTGCAGGCACATCCTCCCGGGTGATTCGCATTCGTGTTTTATAGGGTTCAGCCCCTGGTTCGTGATCCCTTCAGGGTTTTTTCGATGGCCAGGCCGAAATCATTGCGAGTCAGGGGTTTCATGGCGAATGCGGTGATGCCCGCAGCAAGGGCTTCCGGTTCGGAAATTTTTTCGCTGTACCCGGTACAGAGAATCACCGGCATCTTCGGGCGTATACTCAGGATCTTTTCTGCGAGCTGAACACCCGTCAGGTGGGGCATGATCATGTCTGTCACAAGCAGGTCGAAGGCGAGGGGATCCCTCACAAACGTATCCAGAGCCCCCCGGGGGTCGGCATAGGCGTGGACCGTATATCCCAGGCTTTCCATGAGGAGTCTGCCGATCTTGCGTACCGTGGGATCGTCTTCGGCGTAGAGGATGGTTTCCGTTCCTTCGAGCAATTCGTCGGCCCTTTCTTTCTTTGGGAGTTCGGACTCTTGCAGAAGGGGGAGGTATATGGTGAAGACGGTTCCCTTGCCCGGTGTACTTGCAACGGTGATGGAACCGCCATGACTTTCGACAATGCCATGGACGACGGACAGGCCGAGACCTGTACCCTTGCCGATTTCCTTGGTGGTGAAATACGGATCGAACACCCTGGCGAGTGTTTTTTGGGACATGCCGCTCCCGGTATCGCTGATCTCCAGCTTGACGCAGTCGTCAAGCGGAGCACCCGGTGAGGGTGGTATGGCATTGGTTTGTCCGCTGCAGTGCGCTGTCCCGAGCTCGACGGTGATGCTTCCGCCGGTATCCGGCATGGCATCCACTGCGTTGGAGCAGATGTTGATGAGTAGCTGGCTGATCCTGGTCGGGTTGCTGGAAATGAGCAGGTTTTCGCAGCAATAGTTTTCGATGATGGTAATGGTTTTTGGAAAGGAGGAACGAAGCAGCCTCATGGACTCCCGTACGGCTTCGGTGACGTTCAGTGGGTTGCTGTCAGTGCTGTCACCCGTGCCTCCGAAGATGAGAAGCTGCTGCACCATGTCCCTGGCCCGCAGGCACGCGGTATGAACTTCCTTGATATATTGTTGTGCCGGGTTCCCCTCCGTAACGTGCATGGAAGCTATTTCATTGTTACCCATGATGATGCTGAGCATATTGTTGAACTCATGGGCAATGCCGCCTACCAGGGTTCCCAGGGACTCCATCTTGCGGGCATGTTCGAGTTGTTTTTCGAGGTGTTTGCGTTGCGTGATATCGGCCAGCACGGATCGGATTTCCGGCTTTTGCCCGGTATCTTCACGGTGAAGTGTGCTTTGAACAGCCACGTACATTTTTGAACCGTCACTTCTGGTGAGCAGAATATCGATTTTCGATGGGCCTGTTCCTTTGAGAAGGTTCCGGCAATGGAGATAATAGGCATCCCGGTCGTCGCACCATGGGCTCAATGTCGTTCCGCACAACTGGCCCTTGTCCACGCCGAGCATGGTGGCCAGGGTGAGGTTTACCCGTGAAATGACCCCAAAGGTATCGGACGACATGTATCCTACCGGGGCATTATCGTAGAGTTCGGCATATTGGTCGCGGGTTTGTACCACCTCCTGCCGGGCGGCCTGCAGATTTTCGTTCTGCATCTCCAGCTCGATCTGGTGCACTTTGAGTTCGTGAACCATTTCCCTGATTTCGGTCATGGTGAGCCGGGAAATGTCCTCTCTGGATTCATTGGCGATTTTTTCCGCGCGGGAACGCAGAGATATGGTTTGAGGATCGGGTATTTTTGCATGCTGCGTTGATCTGTCGTCAGGCATGGCGTTCTACCTCGCGAATTACATTTTTTGGACGATGCCAAAAGAAACCAGCGGGGAACCGGCATCGTCGAATTCTGTTGTACACATCTCCTTGACCTGGTTGAAGCGGTCACCTGTCGGATGAACACGGTACGTCATGGTGCAGGGGTCTCTGTTTTCCAGGGCTTCGGCATAGGCACGCTCGAGATTCTTCCTGTCGTCGGGGTGGACGGCCTGGAGCATGGCATCACGCCGTACAACTCTGTTGGAAGGGGGCATCCCCAATATACGGCCGGCCTCTTCGGAAAGATGCAGTTCATCCTGCTTATGATCGTATTCCCAGGTGCCGTAGTGCATGCGTGCCTGGATTTCGGCATCCCGCTGTTCCCGGTTTTTCAGTTGTTTTTTTGTCCGTACCAGCTCCGTGGATTTTTCAAAGGTGATGACAATACCCTCTATTTTTGAATCCTGGGTCCGATAGGGGAAGATCTTCCTGTTGTACCATTCACCATCATCACATCTGATGAATTGTGACGAGAGCCTCAGGGTATCCAGAACATCCTCGGCATCGCTCATGATTTCGTCGTCTTCAAATCTTTTGGTGATATGCTTCAACGGTCTGCCGATATCCGTGGCAATGAGGTTGAAGAGCTTTTTCGATGAAGGGGTGTAAAATTTGATATTGAACCGTGTGTCCAGAAAAATGGCCGCAATGTTCGTGCTGTTGACAAGATTCGTGATGTCGTTGTTGGTCTCTTCCAGGGTTCTCAATTTGTCCTGCAATTCATTGTTGACGGTGTTGAGTTCCTCATTGAGCGATTGGAGTTCCTCTTTGGAGGTTTCAAGCTCCTCGTTGGAAAACGTAAGTGGGGACAGGTCGAAAATTCTTGGAAAACGGTTGAGAATGGGGTATGGATAAATATCATCATATCAATCAGTCATTTGTGTTCTTGTTTTTTAGGTTTAGCTTTTGGGTTGGAGGTGTCTATATGCCTAGGATAGCTCGATTTGTCAGGTCTGATATGCCTACTGTCTATCATGTGATTTCCAGGACCGCCTTGGATGGTTTTCCAATGGGGACTGCGGAGAAGGACTACCTGTTGGGGGTGATTAACCGGTTGAGTCGGTTCTATTTTGTGGATGTTTTGGGATTTTGCATCATGTCCAATCATTTTCATCTGGTGACCCGGGTGTATCCTGTGGAGCATTTTTCTGACGATGTTGTACGGGATCGGCTGGAAAGATGGTTTCCTGAAGGGCGGGTGTTCGGGGATCAGACCGTTGAAAAATTCCGGGAGCGTTGGTCTTCCCTGGCGGAATTTGTCAAGGATATCAAGCTGGGGTTCACGCGGTACTACAACAAACTCCATGGCCGGGAAGGGTATTTCTGGGGTGGGCGTTTTAAGTCGATGATCGTTCAGAACGGGTATTCCCTGGTGAACCTGCTGGCCTATGTGGACCTCAACCCCATCCGGGCCGGTATCGTGAAGCGGCCGGAGCAATACCGGTGGTGTTCGCTGGGGTACCATGTCCAAACAGGGGGACGTGACGGGTTGCTGTGTATGGATTTCGGGATGAAGGAATGGGGCGAGCGGGAACCGGCTCAAATCATGCGTAAGTACAGGCAATTCGTGTACGAAACCGGCGCTGTAGACACGGGCAAGGGCAAGCCCATGGACGCACAGATCGTGAAGAAGGAGAGGAAGAAGCATTTCGAGCTGAAACGGTTCGAGCTTTTTTGGTACCGGACCAGATACTTCAGTGATGCCGGGATACTGGGCTCAAAGGAATTTGTCAGGGAGGTTTTTGATCAGGTGAAACACCTGCTCAAATCCAAGGATGAGCGCAAATTTACCTCCCTTGCCGGGGCACAAGGTGTATATTCCATGAAGCGATTGAAGTCGGTGTGAGAAC